>SLGA01000161.1 GCA_007123985.1 Balneolaceae bacterium
TATTGCCATCTCAAAAAAAATTACCAATAACAGGGAACGAAAGAGGCTGAAATCAACCGTTGGCTCTATGCTTCCCGAAGGGTTTGGTGTAATTGTAAGAACGGTAACACAAAATCAGGATAAGGAAGCTATCGAAGAGGATATGCGAACCATTTTAAAAAAGTGGGAACGCATTCTCAATAAACTTGAATCATCCAAAGCACCTACGCTACTCTACAAAGATCTCGATATCACTGAAAGCCTTATTCGCGATCTGTTTGCAAAACAGTATGATAGGGTACTGATTGATGATTACCAGCTCTATAAATCGATAAAAAGCTATGTTTCGCAGATTGCACCAAAAATGCTGCCTGCCGTTCAGCTATATAAAGGCAAAGATCATGTATTTGATCATGTGAGCATCGGGCATGATGTGAATTCAATCTTCAGCCCGAGGGTTAGGATGCCATCCGGTGGTTATCTTATTTTTGAGCAAACAGAGGCAATGTATGTAGTTGATGTTAACTCAGGACCATACGCTGCTAAAGAGAAACAAGAAGACAACTCCCTGAAAACAAATTTGGAGGCAGCTCGTGAAATTGCCAAACAGCTGCGCCTTCGGGATATCGGAGGGATTATTGTTGTTGACTTCATTGATCTGAGAGACAGCAAAAACAGGAAGAAAATTTACGATGAGCTCAAAAAAGAGTTTAAAAAAGATCAGGCTAAAACCAATGTAATTGGCATGAGTGATTTTGGCCTCATCCAGATTACAAGGCAGCGAATCAGGCCAAGTGTTGTAAACTCCGTTTCGAAAGTATGCCCTATGTGTGGTGGTTCCGGAAGCGTTGTGAGCCAGGACACAATCGTTACCGATGTAGAGAGCTGGATTAGCAAATTTAAATTCAGCACGGAATATCGCGCTGTAGATATTTACGTAAATCCTTATCTACGCTCATTTCTATGCAAGGGATTCTTCAGCCAGCGATGGCGGTGGATGCTTCGGTACAAAATGAGAATTACCTTCGTTGCCGATCAAACCATTTCGCTGAATGAATTTAAAGCAACTCTATCCGGTTCTGATGTGGAAATCACAGATCTGGTGCTGCAAGGGCAACCACTCGACCAGGTGCTGGAAGCTCATCAGCAGATGAGTGATTTAGAAGAGAATAAGAATGATCGTACAAAAACGCTCGACTTCTATTCAAATGATGATCAGAATGATAATAACAAGCGTAAAACAAGCAGCAGACCACCCAGACCAAAAAGGCCTGCACAGCAGAATTAAACATCCTGTCTAACGTATTTCACAAATATTTTTTATGACATCCCTGAAAAATTTTCATGCAACAACCGTACTTGGAATTCTCCATAATGGTGAAGCAGCCCTTGGTGGCGACGGACAAGCCACACTCGATAAAGTAGTGATGAAATCTACTGTAAAGAAAGTGCGCAAACTGCAGGATGGCAATGTTCTTGCCGGTTTTGCGGGGTCAACCGCTGATGCATTTTCTCTGTTCGAAAAGTTTGAAGAAAAATTAAACAGCTACAACGGTAACCTTCAGCGTGCTGCTGTAGAAATGGCAAAAGAGTGGCGCAAGGATAAATACTTGCAAAAGCTCGAAGCTCTACTTGTAGTTATGGATAAAAACACCTGCCTATTGATATCCGGGCAGGGTGATGTAATTGAACCAGATGACCAGATTCTTGCTATAGGCAGCGGTGGCTCGTACGCTCTTGCAGCTGCGCGTGCTCTCAAAGAGAACTCACCGGAATTATCCGCAAAGGAGATTGTTGAAAAATCTCTCAACATTGCAGCGGATATCTGCATTTATACAAATCACAATCTTACCATTTTAGATATATAGTTTACTCATGAGTACAATTAAAGAACAAAATTTAACGCCCCGGCAAATTGTTGCCGAACTGGACAAGTATATTGTCGGGCAAAAAGAAGCAAAGCGCTCTGTATCCATTGCGCTTCGAAATCGCTGGAGACGACTTAAATCAGACCCGGAAATCAGAGAAGAAATTATCCCAAATAACATTCTGATGATCGGGCCTACTGGTGTTGGTAAAACCGAGATAGCCCGAAGACTGGCTAAACTTGCAGGAGCTCCTTTTATTAAAGTTGAAGCTTCAAAATTTACCGAAGTTGGCTACGTTGGTCGCGACGTTGAATCCATGATTCGCGATCTCACTGATCTTGCCGTTAACATGGTAAAAATGGAGATGCAGGAACGGGTTAAAGAAAAAGCAGCCGAAATTGTTGAAGAGAAAATTCTTGACATCTTAATTCCTCCCGTCAGAAAGAAAAGTCCATCAACTTCTACAGCTGTAACAGGTGAAGTTGGGTTCAATCCCGAGTCGGCTACAGACGAGGAGCTCAATGAGCGAACAAGAGAACGGTTTCGTGATAAACTAAAGAATGGCGATCTTGAAGATAGAAAAATTGAGATCGAAGTAGCCAACAAGAAAACTCCGATGATGCAGGTATTTGGCCCACAGGGAATGGAAGAGATGGGTGTTAACCTGCAAGATATGCTGGGGAATCTCACCAGGGGTGCGAAAAAAAATAAGCGAACACTCCCGATAAATGAGGCTCGTGAAATCCTCATTGAACAAGAATCCGAACGGCTTATTGACCACGAAGCTGCTGTGCAGGAAGCACTATACCGGGTTCAAAATCAGGGGATTGTTTTCATTGATGAAATTGATAAAGTTGCCAGCGATTCAAGCGGGCATAAAGGCGGCGGTGCCGATGTGAGCCGGCAGGGAGTTCAGCGCGATCTCCTGCCAATTGTTGAAGGAAGTACGGTTAATACTAAGCACGGTATTGTTAAAACCGATCATATTCTATTTGTAGGTTCCGGGGCGTTTCATGTATCAAAACCATCCGACCTTATCCCTGAACTGCAGGGCAGATTTCCAATCCGTGTGGAATTAAACTCTCTAAATGAAGAAGACTTCTTCAACATTCTTACGCAGCCTAAAAATGCCCTTACCAAGCAGTATCAGGCAATGCTCGAATCAGAAGGTGTAAAAATCGAATTTACCGAGGGCGCAGTTCGCGAAATTGCACGAATTGCTGCCGATGTAAACCAACAGGTTGAAAATATTGGTGCGCGAAGATTGCACACTATACTCTCTTCACTACTTGAGGAGCTGCTTTTTGTAGTGCCTGATGATATTTCAAGCGGTGAAATTACAATAGATGAGGAGTACGTACACAAACAGCTCGATGGAATTGTTAAAAACAAAGATCTGAGCCATTACATACTCTAACTTATTGGATTTAGTTGAGTTCATTTTCAATCTTTAACAGTAAAATGTCAATACTATGAAACGATTGTCGATTTTATGCGTTGACATTATCGTATTTGGCATTATTTGTTTGTAATAGCTATAATCTTTGATGCCAATTCAGCGTTGTCCAAAATAAGTTTTAATAATAAATATCGATGTCCGTGAAAAAATTTATTGCCCCCCAGCTCGCTCTTCTTTTAATCCTTTCTGCCGTTTGGGTGGCAGGAATCGACAATGTAGTTGTTAAAAGCGGCTATCATCAGGATAATCTGCATAAATATCTGCAGGTTCAGCGAAGGGTAATAGATAATTATTTCGGAGAAACATCAATCAATGAGCTCTACAAAGAAAGTATTATCGGTATCGTGAATTTTCTTGATGACAGTTCACTTGAGCTCGAAGGAACACCACTCGATATTTCACAGGACATATCCATTCAAAACCTTCGGGATTCGTACAATAAGTTTGAAGAAGCTTATCTGTATGTAGCAAATAATTTTCCTGATACTGATATGAACAAACTTGTTGAGGCATCTATCAAATCGATGCTAGCCACACTGGACCCTCACTCTGTTTACATAGAACCCGAAGAGAGCGATCGCATACAGGAGCAGTTTGCAGGAAGATTTCAGGGAATAGGTATTCAATTTAACATCATACAGGACACGATAACCGTAATCACCCCTATTTCAGGTGGGCCAAGCGATCAACTTGGTATTATGTCTGGCGACAGAATTATCGCCATCGATGACTCAAGCGCAGTCGGTTATTCAAATGAAGATGTTCTGAGAAAACTTCGCGGTGAAAAAGGAACCACCGTCGATGTTCGAATTATAAGGCCACGAAACAGCAGACCTCTCAATTTCACCATCACCCGTGACGATATACCGATTACAACAATCGATTCGCACTACATGATGGACGAAAATACCGGTTACATTAAGATTAATCGATTTGCAGCAACCACTCATGATGAGTTTCTAACCTCAGTTGATGATCTGAAACAGCAAGGTATGGAGCGATTAATTTTGGATCTTCGAAACAATCCCGGTGGCTACCTTAGCCAGGCGATTGCCATATCGGAAGAATTCTTTCCCAGAGGCACAAAAATTGTCTCCACGCAGAGCCGGCACGCCAGATTTAACCAGGAAGTGCATTCCAGAACGAATGGCTCCTTGCAGAATATGCCGGTTATTGCTCTTGTGAATGAAGGATCTGCATCAGCAAGCGAAATTGTGAGCGGTGCCATTCAGGATCACGATCGGGGTCTTGTGGTTGGCAGAAGAACATTTGGAAAAGGATTGGTTCAGCAACAATATGAACTGGTTGATAACAGTAATATCAGAGTTACCATATCAAGATATTACACACCTTCAGGGCGGTTGATTCAGAAACCATTTGACGGAAGCAGTGAAGATTATGCGTATGAAATACGTCATCGTTCAACGGATGCTTCCATGGATGCATCACAATTCAGAGATATGGTTCCCGATTCACTTCGGTTCACCACTTCGGGAGGCAGAGATGTATTTGGCGGGGGCGGAATAGTGCCCGATATCATTGTGCAGGAAGACACTACATCATCACCTTATCTGTTTAATCTGATGAGAATTGAGCGGGTAGAATTCAATTTTGTACGTGAATATCTCGATTCTTATGGAGATGAGTTCAGGGCTCAATGGGAAGATAATTTCAATTCCTTCAGATCTGATTTCAGCTGGACTTCCAATGATGAATCAATGTTTTTTGAGATGATGACTGATGTAGGTTTAAAAATAACGGACGATATTGATGAACCCACAATAGATGATGACAATCTGCTGCTTACTCAGGAAATGTTTGATGAACTTAAGTGGATGAATTTTGGCTTTATGAAAGCTGAACTTGCACGGCAGGTTTGGGGAAGTGAGTATTTTTACCCGGTAGTGAATGATTATATGAACGAAACGCTGACCGAAGCGATGAAACTATGGGAAACAGCAGAAAATCTCGAAATGTTGGTACAAACTCCAACAGGTTCACTGCGCCCATAAACACATTCTAAGTAATTTTTAAGGTTGTTGCTTTACCGGTAACAACCTTTTTTTATGTCTATACATTTTTAAATCTGTCTACCATGAGAATTGCTGCAGTTTCCGCTCGCAACCTCTTTGCTCCAAGAGAATACTTTTCTGCCCGCACAGTATTAAGATAAGCTCTCTCTCTATCTGAAAATCCACCCTCCGGTCCAACAATTAACATATAATTGTCATGTCTCAGAGTTTCCCATTCTGTGGATGAATCCAGCTGCTCATCAGCCACGATAATTTTATTATTTCCCGGGTTGCTAACTGCATCCATCAAGGAATCTGCTAAAACCACTTCCGTTAGATAAGCACCTTTCGACTGTTTCATTGCTGAACGTGCAATTTCCTGGAGCCGATCCAATCTTACTTTCGATCTCTCACTATTGTCACCCAAAAATAAGATGACCCTGTCAGCCCCGATTTCAACAGCTTTTTCCAGGGCAAATTCTAGCCGGTCTCGTTTTTTGATGACTCCCATGCATAGTGTTATCAATGGAAGTGTGCGTTCTACTGTTTCAGTTGATTGGATCAGGGCAGTTAATCGATCTTTTTTTACTGTTTCGATCTCACAATGGTAAATTACACCTTCGCCGTCTGTTATTGTGATTTTATCCCCTTGAGAATGCCTTAATACCCTTAAAATATGTATTGCCTCCTGTCCGGAAATGGATACACTATCCCCAATAAAATCTGATGGTTTGGCGTAGAAAAGGTTCATCAGTCGATAAATTGAATTCCGGGTTTAAACGACGTTTTTCCGGTTTTAAGGACTTCCTTTACGTATGGTAAACAGAGTTTGCAGCTCGTACTGCTGATATTTGCTTTCTGCAGTTCTTCTAATGTTGTAAATCCGCGTTCATCAGCTATACGTTTAATCTCTGTGAATAGAATGTTATGGCAAATGCAACGATCAACGGGCATGGGTTAACCTTGTTTAAAGTGTTTGCCGAGTTTTAATCCCTGTCCCTGGTAATTGCTCTTTATATCTGTTCCATACACAAAATCCGGGATTTCTGTGTTGGGTTCGAACGTCATACTACAAAATGTCTGTCCATGTTCAATCAAAAATGGTACATCGTGCGATCGAACCTCCAGAACTGCCCTTGCTCCTTTATCCTTTACTTCGCCTCCAAATCCACTATCGAAAAACCCGGCATAGTGTGTTCGTAGTTCACCCGAACCGGTATCGTAAGCGATCATTTCGGCTGCAAGATGTTTGGGTATGCGGCACCTTTCACTGGATGCAAATATGTAGAATGCCTCCGGCTCAAGAATCAGGTGATCTTCACTGCTGCCAAGAATCGGTTCCCAGAAATCGGAAATTTCGTAGTGGTTGATGTTGTCTAAATCGATCAAATCACGATGCTTTTTCGCCTTATAGCCGATAATATCATTTTCGTCACCTTTTAGATTCACCCTGAGAAAAAGCCCCTTATTCACATAAAGCTGATCCATCGAAAGTGGTGTGCCGGTTTCATCAAAAAGTAGCGGATCGCTACCGTGGGTACGCAGCAGATCCTGATCAGACAAAATAGTGTGCCCATGGCGTATGCGAAGCTGATTGAGTCTCTGCCCGGTGCGGACTTTTATCGGGAATGATTTAGGCACAACTTCCAGATACAGACGTCCTTTAAAACCGGGTTCAATCTCCTCAAATCGGTTCGAATAATCGGTTATTACTCTTGTAAAGATATCGAGACGGCCCGTGGTACTTTTCGGGTTTGCTTTCGCTGTCAAATTCTCTTCCGCAATCAGCCTGACTCCAGCTTCATTCGATACTCCTGCCTCTTTTTTATGAGGAGAGTAGTGCGATGCAGGCAGATTCAGCTGTTCGAGAAGCGGTATAATGTAAACACAATTCGGTTCGAGAACAGCACCCTCTTCAATGGAAAAATTATATTGATGAAGCTTGTCTATTTTTTGCTGTACAGTTTCATTTTCAGGCAAAAAACTGCTTCGAACCCGATAGGCTTTTTCACCAAGCCTGAGGTCGATGGAATTGGGCTGAAACTGATTGTCCTGGACCGGAAAACCATCCACACCGCTGATTACCCCTGCCTGTGCCAATAATTTGAGCTTTTGAACCGGTAAAATACCTTTTGTTCGTAATGTAACTTCGCTGATGATATCTGACATAAATTTATTTGATCTTTTCTGCAGATCGAAGTTAACAATTTCTCTTCAGTTTTGAAGAGGAACTTAGGCTGATTTTGCAGAACAGATTACAGATTTATTCAGTACGCTTAAGCATTTTCAAAAAAATTTCTGATGAGTCTGAGATTTCCTTTTTTTCATCAGCTGACTTTTTGTTATCAAACATATTCACCATAAAATTTACACGCCCGCTGTTGTTGAATGTATCCCTCTGCTTATCCACAAAGTTCCAATAGAGATAGTTAAACGGACAGGCTTTCTCACCTGTTTTTTTCGAAACACTAAACTCACAATTCTTACAGTAGTCGCTCATTTTGTTGATGTAATTTCCCCCGGAAACATACGGTTTTGAAGCCAGCAATCCCCCATCGGCAAATGTACTCATCCCCAAAACATTCGGTAGTTCTACCCA
>SLGA01000069.1 GCA_007123985.1 Balneolaceae bacterium
CATGGAGGATTCGGGCTTTTAAATAGGTTTACAATCCCTTCTACTGTTCCTGTGTATGCGATGGGCGAAGGATATATCTATAACATTGAAAAAGAATTCAGAACCGTACCGGATTATTGGACTCCTGATTTGGCGGGTACAGATTACGATGATTTTAGCTTGAATATCGTTTACAGTAAACATGCAGGCGGATATTATGGACACGTAACGGCATTATCTGAAGAAATTTTAGAACAGGCAGGAGAAATAAAAGAGGGCCGTGGAGTACATAATCATGTGAGAATAAAAATAACAGCGGGTCAGGTTTTGGGATATATCGGGACTCATCCAGGGTTTGATATTGGGATGTACGATTATGAAAGAGAACAGTATTTTGCCAATCCATCTTTGTATGGTCGTGAATACAGGGCGGCGGTTTGTTATACAGACTATTTACCGGAGCACCTGAGAGATGAAATCTGGGAAATTAATCCCCGTACAGCAGAACCGCGATGCGGCAGGGTAGCCTACGACAAAGAGGGAACCCTCGCCGGAAACTGGTTTCTGGAGGGAACAACAGATCTCAGCCAATGGAGCAGACAGTTAATTTTTGCCCGGGACGATTTATATGGAGACCAGATTACGATTGCCGATGCCAGCCCGCTTCTGGATGGTGATGGAATATTAAACACCGGAAGGCACCCATACGTCTGGTTTGTAAAGGGAAATACCCCGGAACCCGAAAGTATTACTGTAGAATCAGGTTTGGTTAAATATGAAGTAGCAGACCGCTGGGTACTTATAAGAGATGAGTATGCAGATCCGGCAGGAACGCTGCTGATACAGATGCTTGAGCCTGAGAAAATTGAGTACGAATATTTTGAAGGAAAAACAGCAGATGAAGTATCGGGTTTTACTTCCAATTCAAGAATATATGTTAGATAGGTGGCTGTTGAAACTCGACTGTACACCCATTGAGAGATACATTTAAAGGTTTAATATCAGAAAACGGGTAACAACTAAATGTAAAATCAATCCAGGAAATTAAGGTATCAGTGTGCCGGTAAAATTGCTGTTTTATTCAAGGATGAGATGAATTATTAGATTCCGAGTGCCCAATAAAGACTTTCTATTTTCCTATTATTTACTCTGTTTACGTTTATGTTATTAACATGGAAATTAAAAAAAGCTTAATAATCCTCACCGAATCCTTCTCTTTATGAAAGCCATCTATACCCTCTTTAAAACAGTATGTTGCCTGAGTATGATGATGGTATTTATTTTGCTTGCATCAGCTTGCGAAGACCTCCGTACTGAGGGAAAAGTTACAATTCTTGAACCAGTTCAGCATGTCCTGGATGCAGAAACAGGAACAAATGCCATTGGCGGCGGCAGTGAACAAATACTTGCGCAAACATTTACTATTGAAAGGAACGGTAATTTGACCGGTATTTACCTGCCAATTGGGTGTTCAGATGGAAACCTTGAAATTGAAATTCGGAATGTAGAGGCAGATGAGCTGGGGTCAACCGTACATTCAAGCGAGGTTTTTTCTGCTGATGATATTGTGAGAGATGTTAGAGTATTTCAACTTTTTGCTTTACCATTTTTATCTGTTTCTGCTGGTGATCAACTGGCTTTTGTTCTACAGAATGAAAGCGGATCGTGTGGCATGGCCCGCGGCCCTGAAGGGGATTCTTACAGGGGAGGCGAAGGTTTTTATGATGCCCGCCCAAACGCACCAGGCTGGAGGTCAATCACGATAGGTACAGGAATCCATGATTTGCCATTTTTGATTGTACTTGAAGATGTCTGATTTTTTTATGCAGAATCATGCCTGGTTTTGCCGAAATTTAGATGAGCCCATTACTTTATACAAAAGACAAAAAAATGAAAAGTCAGATAATTTCAATTATAACTGTATTTAGTTTTGCACTGTTAATCATAACAGCCTGCAAAGAATCATTTTTAGACAGCCTTGATTTGCCTGATGAGGTTGAGCTGACTCACTTGCCAACAGACTTATCTCAAATGCTGGATTACGGCCCAATAGGACAAATTCGTGTTATCCCAAAAATGCATGGCGGGTTCAGGCTTCTGAATCCATTTGTACTTCCGGCAACAATTCCGGTGTATGCAATGGGAGATGGGTATATCGTGAACATTGAAAAAGAGTTCAGAACCATACCTCCGCACGGCCCTCCCGATTTGGTTGGCACTGATTACGATGATTTTACCCTCGATATCGTTTACTCAAAAGATGCTGGTGGGTATTATGGGCATATTTCTGCTCTTCATGAGGATATACTTGATCAGGCAGGCAGAATAAGAGAAGGGCGCGGAAGGGGCAATGAGGTAAAAATTAAAATATCAGCCGGGCAGATAGTGGGTTACATCGGGCCGCATGAAGGTGTTGATATTGGAATGTATGATCGTTCGAGGGAGAGTTACTTTGCCAATCCCAAATGGTATAACCGGGATTACAGGTCAACTGTTTGCTATACAGATTATTTACCGACGCACCTTGTAGAACAAATCTGGGAAATAAACCCCCGCACGGCAGAACCGAGATGTGGCAGGGTAGCATATGATAAAGAGGGCACCGCAGCAGGTAACTGGTTTCTGGAAGGTGCGAAGGAAATTACCGAATGGAGCAAGCAATTGGTTTTTGCCCGTCACGAAGTTTATGGTAATCAAATCACCATTGTGGATGCCAGTCCGCTTGTGGACGGTGATGGAATTCTAAATGATGGAAGAGATCCGTACCTCTGGTTTGTATTAGGTAACGAGCCGGAGCCCGAAAGCATAACTGTTGACTCGGGAGTGGTAAAATTTGAAGTAGCAGCCCCTTGGAGAATTTTACGATATGGAGATCCGCCGGTAGAGGGAACCGTACTGGTTCAATTGATAGATTCGGAAACACTGCAATATGAATGGTTTGAAGATAAGCTTGCAAGTGAAGTTTCGGGGTTCACCGGCAATTCCAGAATTTATAAGCGGTAACAGGTGTACGTTCATCAAAACCTTGCTAATCGATAAATACACTCCATCTATGAGAAAACGGCCTGAATTTCGCTGATTTAGTAGTTGAAAATGTAAAGTTTCCGGTTAGAATCTGAACATATAAAAACGAGTCGTTCATCAGCTTTTACGGCTATTCCCTCCGGATCAAAAACAGGAATATCGTACGCTTTGAGTGGATTTCCATTAAGATCGGTAACCACTATTTTTTCGGATGAGTCACTCACAATCCAGAGGGTATTCTCAGCGATGTTGTAACTGATCCCCGAGAGATCTTCTACTTCAAAAATTCCCGTGAAATTAATGTTGGTGGTTTGGATGATCTCCATTTGCGGATTCAATTCATGCAACTGTCTTGGGTTTGCCTCATTTACTACATAAAAATGTCCGGAATTCGGATTTACAGTGATCCCTTCAAGCCCGTCATTTTCGATCTCACCCTGTATCTCTAACTGTATTCGATTCAATTCTTCACCGGTGCGCGAAATATTAACTATTTGCCTGAGTCTCTCCTCAACTACCCAGAGAGTATGGTCATTTGGATCCACAATAATCCCTTCAAGATCATCGCTATCCATCGCAATCTGTTCAACGATTTCTCCTTGATATGTTATTCTGTAAATACCTCTGCCGGGATTATCACTCACCACCCACAGTGTTTCTCCGTCGGGATCGAGTGCGAGCCCCGAGGGATCTCTGATATCAAGCGTAAATTCTGCAAGAAGCGTGATCTCTTCATAAATATCGTCTGGAGCAACCGGTGGTTGATTTTCTGAACAGGATGTCCAGATAAGGAAGAAGAAGCAAATCAAGAAAAAGAGTCGATAAGTACTGTACATCAGCAGGTTATATTCCGAAAATTGATGCTGTTTGAGTATGTGTAAGCGTATAGAAGTATAACCAATTAAAAGAGTATCAGCACATGGGTTTATCAGATTATAACTACTCAGATTGGGTGAGTGTTCCTCCGGGAAAGATGGTGAATCTGTTTTCAATCATATCAATATAGGGGTGCTCATGTGCATCATTTTCCAAAAACAGTTGTTCTGCCTTTTTAAGATGCTGCATAGCAAATTCAGTTTGTCCCATAGCATCCATTGCCATAGCAATATAAATGTTTATCAGTGCTGAAGTAGCAAACTGTCCGGGAGGAATGGGCAGCTGAAGGGCACTGTTGAATGATAATATGGCATCTTCAAACCTGCCATGAGCCATAGAGCAAATACCATCGGCCTGATAGAACGCAAGGTTATCGTCGGTGTTCATGAATTCTGTTTCAGCGAGATCAAGACGGTGTTTTATTGCTGCCAAATGATTTGCTCCCTCTGATAGATTACCATTTTGGCAAAAAATCCTTGCAATATTTGCTTCAACCAGGGATAAACGCCCCGGCATTGGGGGTTGAAGATTTTCCAACAGATTTTTCGTGTGCTCCAGTACGGGTAACGCTTCATCCCACCGCTGGGCGGCAACCAGAATTTCAGCCTGATTAAAATGGAGCCAGACATACTCATCAAGATTTTCACGCTCTGTTGCCGCAGCCCACTGTTCACTACTGAAACGGGCTGTTTGCAGAGCCTCGTTAAATTGGCCGGTGTATCGCCGGAGCCTGGCAAGAGTATGCAGTGCAGCACCGCGATATTCGCTCGGTTGATCATTGAAGATTTCATCATAAATAACCAGTACTTCTGAAAGAGTTTCCTCAGCATCAGTAAAATGCCCAAGCTGAACCTGGGTTAAAGCAGTATTTGCAAGTGAAACGGTATAGTTAAGGCTTGTTGCTCCGTGTAAATTTTTTGAATGTGTATTTAATGCGATTCTGGCTTCAAGTGATTTTTCGAACTCATTTGTCAGGTTATAAAGAATACCGGTATCCCATAGTAATCGGTTTATTAAGTGGGGTTGGTATTCCACTCCATTGAAAACATTTTTAATGTGCGGTTGCATCAGTTTTTCGGCCTGCGCATACTCACCGTTCTGTAAACGTATCCGTGCAATATCCAAAGCCAGACGGAGCTCGTTATCAGAGGTCATCATCTCAGCCGGTATCAGTTGATAAGATTTCAGAAGGGATGCCTCTGCCTGATCGACTTTACGTTGTCTTAGGGATATACGGCTATGCAGATGCCAGGCTGCAATGAGTTGATCTTTGCTGTTCAAAGTGTCGTTTTCAATAAGTTCAATTGCCGTATTGGTGAGCTCAAGGGCTCTTTCAAGGCGATTTTGCGGCTCATAGATGGAAGCAATTACCGTTAGCATATCAGCCCGAATGGCGGAGTTGCCGCTTTCGGGATCAAGGGCGCGTTCAACCCCGGCCTCCAGCAACTGTTCTGTTGTGGGTAGTTCGTCCTGTGGGCGATCGGGAATATTTGCCCGAAACATATCTACAAGAAACGATCGCAGAGTATTAGATCGCTCGAGCTCGGCCTGAACCTGTTCCGACATTTCAAGAGCTCGGTCACGCTCCTGAGCCGTAATCGCTTGTTGATTGATAAGCAGAGTGATGAATCCGGTCAATATCAACAGAAAAACGGTTGCAGCTATAACACCGGTTCGGTGCCGTTGTACAAATTTTCGTATTCGATAACTTTTAGTTGCCGGTCTGGCGGATATTGGAACTCCCGTTAGGTAGCGAGTTATATCTTCAGCCAGATCCCGAACCGTCAGATAGCGCTTGCCAGGTTCCTTTCTGAGTGCTTTCAGGCAGATAATATCCAGATCGCCTCTTAATTCAGAAGGAGAAATAGTATGGAGAGTGCACTTTTCGGATGGTTTAGCCGGTTCCTGCTCCTGAATAATTTGATTAATCTCGAAAAAAGTTTTGGTACTCAGGTCGAACGGTCGCACTCCGGTAAGAAGCTCATAAAGCAGTACTCCAAGGCTATATACATCAACGGAAGTGGTGACCGGTTCTTTACGGAACTGTTCCGGCGCTGCATATTCCGGTGTAAGCAAGGGAGCTCCGGTTCGGGTGAGTGGTATAGCAGAACCATCTTCATTAAGTAATTTTGCAATACCAAAATCGAGAAGTTTTACCCTTCCGTCCGGCGTAATAAGAATATTTGCCGGTTTCAGATCCCGGTGGAGTATTAGGTTTTGGTGTGCATAATTTACTGTATCACAAATAGTAAGAAAGAGCCTAAGCCGTGCTCTGAGCCCGATATTTTTTTGATTGCAATACTCATTTAGATGCTGTCCGTTTACAAGTTCCATGACCATGTAGGGCCAGCCTTCCGGAGTTATACCGCCGTCAAATACTGTTGCGATGTTGGGATGGTTTAAAGATGCCAATATCTGCCGTTCTTCCCGAAGCCTTCTGAACCGATCTTCACGGTCGGCACCAAACGGCTGCATAATCTTTATAGCCACATTCTGATCGAACTCACCGTCTGTTCGCCGGGCCTTATATACAACACTCATTCCGCCACGGCCAATTTCATCAGAAATCTTATATCGGTCTATTTCAACAGGATGATTCTTTAAACTGTCAGCAATAGTGTGGATTGTTTGATTGGAAGTGAGTAAACCATCGATGCCTGAATCCAGAAACTCTGGCGCAGTTTTTTCTGCACGGAGAAGTGCGAAAATTTCTTTTTTTAAAGCGTCATCCTGAATTTCAGTTTCAATGAACCGCTTAACGTCCTCTTCATTGAGGTCGAAAGTTTTATCAAGTATCTCTTCTATTCGCTGCCATGATTTTTTGTCCATAGCAAAATTGAGTGGAGTTTATCTATATCCGCCGGTATCTATTCCGGCCGGTAATCAGCAAATTTATTTCGGACCGGATAATTCCCTTGAAAGCCACATACGGGCTTTTCTCCAGTCATTCCTGACCGTTCGGTCAGTTACACCGAGATATAAAGCAATCTCATCATCATTCATGGCAGCAAAGAATTTGCATTCTACTACAACACTTAGTCTGCTGTTCAGTTTTTCGAGTTTTGAAAGGGCAAGGTCAAGATCAATAAGTTCGAGGCGGTGTTCTGTTCCGGATATTATTTCTTCACTGAGAGTTTGGTCTAAAACACTTCCGCCTCTTTTTTGAGCGGTTTTTTTTCTGTAGTAATCCACGAGAATCTGGCGCATTACCTTACCGCACAAAGCAAAAAAATGAACTCTGTTTTCTAATGTGAGTTTCTCTTTGTTAAACATTTTCAGGTACGCCTCGTGAACCAGCGCTGTTGTATTGATGGTATCTGAATTGCTTAATTCCCTAAGATAGAAGTGAGCCATTTGTTGTAGTTCATCGTAAACAATATCAAACAGGCTGTTTACCGATGCAGAGTCACCGTTTCCGGCATCTTTCAACAACATTGTAACAGTTTTTTGGTTGTGGCTCATCTGGTTGGATTGGGATTCTCTAAATCTTAGTGGAAGAATTATAATTAAAACAACTTTATAAACGAAAAAAAAGGGATGATTTTTCGTTAATAAATAAGAACTAAGAATTACGGATAATTGCCCGTAACTCATCTTGAGTTTTAAAATGCCGGAGATTTTCACTGTTTTCCAGCTCTTTAAGGCATCCTTTTAATGGCAATATGATCGGTTTGTCATAACTTTGAGCAAGAGGTACACCACCCGATGAGAGAACATCTTTGTAGTTGAAAACAACATAGTCGGCTGCGTTCATAAATTCAGGTACACATTCTTCTTTGATGAATTGTGGGATTAAAATGATGTTATCCGTCTCGTGCGAAATCTTCCTGATTTTTTTATACAGTTTTAACTGCCCTTTTTTTACTGGCCCTACAATAATCAGTTTTTTCTGGATAGGTTCATTTTTAAATATTTCGCACACCTTATCAATCTGTTTATAAGCGCTGATGTGGCCAAACATTAGAAATAAGCGATCTTGTACTTTAATGTTTAC
>SLGA01000236.1 GCA_007123985.1 Balneolaceae bacterium
AGCTACACCCTAAGCTGGGAACTACCCGCAAAAGACTACTTTTCGGGCAGTTACTACCTGCGCGATACCCAGAGCGGAACCCTCACCGAGCTTACCGACGGGCAAACCTACCGCTTTGAAGTAGAAGCCACCGCAACAGCCAAGGCACCCAATTCCCCCCTATTAGGGGGGACGCAAGGGGGGTATCGTACGGCCCACAAAGCCCAAACCACCCCCCGCTTCGAGCTGATCCTCACCACGCAGGGCCTGGAGGAGCTGCAGGATCTGCCCTCGCAGATTACCCTCAACCAGAACTACCCGAATCCGTTCAACCCGAGCACCATCATCAGCTATGAGCTGCCGCAGCAGGGGCACGTGCGGCTGACGGTGTACGACATGACGGGGCGGCAGGTAGCCACGCTGGTGGATACGCAGATGAGTGCCGGCCGCCACCAGGTGAGCTTCAACGCGATGAACCTGTCGAGCGGGGTGTACATGTACCGCCTGCAGGCTGGCGGGGCGATGCTGACGAGGCAATTAACGTTAATTAAATAGAGGATAGTCGTGAGTCGTGAGGTTCTCAAGACTCAGGACTCACGACACAAAAAGACTCAAAGAACGATTCAATGGAATTAACATCAACCAAACCGAAGAATATGAACAGTACAGAAACCCGGGAATGGCAGTCGCCACAGATTGCCGAAATCAGCATCACCACAAAAACCGAGCAGCTGCTGCCGCCGGAAGAACCGGTGCAGTCGTAGGGGCGTTTGGCCGACGATTACCGACGCTGACAGAAACGTGGAAAAACACCACGAATGCTGTCAGGTCTTTTTACACAACCTGTCAGGTCCTGAAAGCGTTGAATGGCCTCGGCTCTATCTAACGTCATGCCGGACCCCGATCTCCCGCAGGGACAGGCGGCATCACCTTTTCCCGCCAATGGATTCAAGGCCTGTTAAATATCCTATCGCATATTTCATGGAGTAAAGGGAGCAGTTTTTTAGTCATGATATTGATTATTTGTCTGATAATATTACCTTTATTTGAAAATTTATCGGATTTGATCAAGCCAAAAAGGAAAATATGCTAAATCGAAGTAAAGCTTTTACTCAGTTACTTGGAGTATTAATATTACTGATTCACATCGCAACAGAAGCAAGCGCAAACGGCAACAAAATTTCACCTTCTGAAACGTTCGGCCATTATGTGAATCATGAAGCCTTGTTTTATGAAAGTAACGTATCCGAAATAACGGATACGGTTAGAGCCGGGCAACGGGGAGGATTCAGTGAAGATGAAATTCGGATAATGGAACAGTCTGGCTCGGCACCGGTATCATTTTCGTGCTCAAACAGTCAATCTGTGACTACAACGGCCGATAGTGGCGCAGGGTCATTGCGTGATGCCATTCAGAATGCATGCATTGACGGAACGATCAATTTTGGATCCTCTCTTGCCGGACAAACAATCACATTGACGTCCGGCCAAATTGTTTTGAACAGTACCCTTACGATTTCCAACACGCAGGCTTCCGGTTTGACCATCAGCGGAAACAACAACTCACGAATTTTTGATATAAGAAGTTCTGGGAATGTTACTATATCCAATTTGATACTCATAAATGGAAACGCAGGTACTGAATTCGGCGGCGCAATTCGTGTTCTTACTGATGGGCAGTTAACACTCTTGAACAGTACTGTGAGAGATAGTCAGGCGAGGGCCGGTGGTGGTATCCGCAACCAGGGCAGCACTACCATTCGCTTTACTACAATCGCAAATAACAGCTCTCCAAATGAGGGCGGCGGAGGTATAAATAACGATACCGGCGGTATCATGCTAATTGAGAACAGCACAATCAGCGACAATGAAGGACTTTTTGCCGGGGGTATTGCCAATTATAATGGGGCTGTCTTAACCATCATAAATAGTACCATCTCCGGAAATAAGTGTAATGCGGCAGGGTCGGGTGGCGGTATAGAAAATTTTGACGGTGAGGGTAACCTTGTAATTCGCCACAGCACCCTAACCAACAATACCTGCGAAGGCAGTAATAGTGGCGGCGGCATTTTCAATAATACTACGCCACCTATATTGAGTCATACCATTGTAGCCGGTAATATTGGATCCCGGCCCGATTTATCAGGATCGTTCAACAGCAACGGGCATAACCTGATTGGCAATGCAACCGGCAGTAGCGGAATTACCAATGGAGTGAACGGCGACCAGGTGGGCAGCGGGGCATCACCTATTGATCCGATGCTCGGTAGTTTGGCAGATAACGGCGGCCCAACGCGGACACATGCCCTGTTGCCGGGAAGCCCGGCTATTGATGCCGGAAATAATTCGGGTGCACCGGATACAGATCAGCGGGGTTCGGGTTTTGTGCGGATCCTAAACGGAACTATTGATATTGGCGCTTATGAAACGTGTTTCGAAAACCTGAGTGTGACCAACACGAATGATGACGGATTTGGCTCGCTTCGTGAGCGGATTTTATCAACATGCAGTGGCGGTTCGATTGATTTTTCATCATCGCTTGCCGGAGAAACGATCACACTGACATCCGGCCAGATTGTGCTCAGTAACAACATCACAATCGCAAATACACAAGCACCCGGTTTAACAATAAGCGGAAACAATAGTACTCGTGTGATACAAATATCCGGTTCGGGTCATGTTACCCTCTCAAATCTGATAATTGCGAATGGAGATGCCGGAAGTTCATTCGGGGGCGGAATTCGTGTATTGAATGGAGGACAACTGTTGCTGCTAAACAGCAGAATTGAAAATAATCAGGCATTGGCCGGCGGCGGGTTACGCACAGAAGGCAGCAATACACATGTTACCATCCGAAATAGCACTATATCGGGTAACAATGCACCAAATGAAGGGGGTGGGGGTATTAATAACGATGTTAGCAGCCAGTTGCGAATTGAAAACAGTTCGATCATTGCTAACAGCGCGCGGTGGGCTGGTGGTATTGCAAATTATAACGGAGGCAACCTTTTGGTTGTTAACAGTACCTTTTCGGGTAACAGCTGTACTGGAGAATTATCAGGAGGGGCCATTGAGAATTACAACCAGTCCAGCCTTCCTGTATCTACACTCACAGTTCGCCACAGCACATTCACCAACAACAGTTGCAGTGGCACAAACAGCAGTGGTGGTATTTTTAATAGTTCTCAGGCGCCTTTGATCGGCCATACCATTATTGCCGGTAATTCCGGGCCAAGACCAGATGTATCTGGTACATTTAACAATGATGGCTTTAACCTGATCGGTATTTCTACCGGCAGTAGCAGCTTTATAAATGGGTCAAACGGGAACCAGGTGGGCAGTGAGGCATCGCCCATCGACCCAATGCTGGGAGATCTGGCAGATAACGGAGGGCCAACGTTAACACATGCTCTGCTTCCTGGGAGTCTGGCAATTGATGCGGGAAATCCGTCTGCTAACCCTGAGGCACTTCCTTCCGATGAGCTCGGAAATCCAATCGATCAGCGTGGAAACCCGCGATTTCAGGGAGAATTGATCGATTTGGGCGCTGTAGAATCCGATGGCCTTTCAATTACTCTAACCGGGCGTGAAGGTTTTCGCATGCTATCCACTCCGGTGGAAGTGCCGCTTGCCGATTTTTTGGAACCAATATGGACCCAGGGATTTGACGGTGCTGATGTTGAGGCCGGGCAGCCAAATGTATGGACGTGGGATCCGTCATCTGATGATAATAGTGCTTCAAACTGGCTTGCCGTTCAACACATAAACTACACTCTGCAGCCCGGTGAAGGAGTTCTTGTATACGTTTTTGAAAATGATGAATACAATATACCTGTTGATAATTCCTGGCCAAAAACTCTTTCTGTTGAAGGTGAGCCTGTGGTATTGCCAGTTGCACCGGGTATAAATCAGAATCCGGGTGGTTTTACATTATTGGGTAACCCATCGGTAAGCAGTATTGCATGGGATGATATAACCCGCAATGATCTGGACGATGTGGTCTATGTTTGGGATCCCAATCTTAGTGCTGATGGAGATTATGTGACCTGGAGCGAGGGAGCCGGTGATTTGACGGATGGCATTCTTCGCCCGTTCCAGGGGTTTTTTGTGAGAAGCGCAGATGATGGAACCAGCCCGTCTCTCGAAATTTCTAAAACCTCGGTGCCCGGTCAGTTTTTCGGTAAAAAACCTGGGAATGACCAGTTTGTCTCACAAGTTAGTGAAACAGAAAAGGTGCCATCTGTGCGATTGCTCCTGACTGGAGAAGGCCTGCGAAATTCAGCATGGCTGAGATTCAGTGAAAATGGATCAACTGGCCGGGGACGGGGTGATGCATTGAAACTTCAGCCTCTTTCTTCTGATTATGCCGTACTTGCAACAGTTGTTAACGGTCATACATTTTTGGACATCAATCATTTGCCGATAAACATAGAACAGCCGGTTCATATTCCGTTGGCCGCAAAAACCACTCAAAGTGGTACATATCAAATAAAGGTAACCGGGTTGAACTTGCCAGCTGAACAGAAATGGATATTGCATCTGAGGGATCATCAAACTGGCAGAGAAATACCGTTGACTGAAGGGCAGAAGTATTCATTTACACTGGAAGCAACTGCAGAAAAGCTAAATGATAAGGCAGAACCGGCACCTGTTCCGCTGAAATTCAAAAATGATCAGTCAGCCCGTTTTACACTGTCCATCATACCTGAAGGATACAGTTCTGAAGAACTTCCAGAGAGGGTTAACCTTGCTCAAAATTATCCTAATCCATTCAATCCAACAACGGTGATTCGATACGACCTTCCTCAGGATAGCGCTGTAAAGCTTGAAGTTTTCGATATAGCGGGCCGCCACATAGCTACCCTGGTCGACGGACAAGTAACAGCCGGCAGCCACACGGTAACCTTCGACGGGCAGAACCTATCCAGCGGGGTTTATATCTATCGCTTACAGGCGGGTGGTACTGTACTGAGCCGGCAACTAACGCTGATTAAGTAGCGCGGGATGCTTTCCGGCGTGTGTGGAGCAAGGTCCATGGAGCAAGGAACAAGGATCAGGATGTTGGTTGAAAATGGAAGACGGAAGACCGAGCATCTTGGATGTAGCCAAAATTTCACTACTTGATACTCATTACTCGATACAAAAAATGCAGAACCCAATGAATCAACCAAACGATAAACAAGAATGGATAACACCGGCCATCGCAACCCTGCCGGTAACCCTCACCGAACAGCTGGCTCCCCCGGATGCAGGAGAGCAGTCATAGTACGGTGCATGTAGCGGGTTCACACATGTCGAACGGAATGTGCCGCGCTTCAAGGGTTTACCTATGCATGTTAAGCCTGCGTTCAATTTTGCGACCGTTACGGATCGGGAAAACTTCCCGATCTACGTGATATACCGCGGAAATTCACACCGCCAAAAGAAAACCCCGGAACGTTTTACCGCACGGGGTTAACTTGAGATGAGGTATTTATGTTATGAAAGATATCTCACAATACCGGCCGTTCCGGGGCCAGTTCCCAGTGCTCCGGAGATCTCCAGAGACTGGAGTGCAATAGTTCGCGCATAAAGAGGAATTCTTTCGGCAATTTGTCGTACAGCTTACTGAAGAGCTCTTCATGGCTCAGAACTTCTTTCTTCCACGCTTCACGGTCAACAGACATCAGTTTCTGGAAATCTTCACGGCTGAAGTTTTCCATTCCCGCCCAGTCCATATCTTCGTAGCGTGGCATCCAGCCCAGCGGGCTTTCAACGGCGAAGGCTTGTCCGCGAACGCGTTCTACCACCCATTTCAGTACACGCATATTTTGTCCGAAGCCCGGCCATATAAATTTACCCTCCTCATTTTTCTGGAACCAGTTTACGGAGAATATCCGCGGTGCATTTGGCAGTGTTCTGCCCAATTGCAGCCAGTGGTTGAAATAATCGGCCATGTGGTAGCCTGCAAACGGCAGCATTGCAAACGGGTCGCGCCGAACGGCACCGATATCCCCGAAAGCAGCAGCGGTCATTTCAGAACCCATGGTGGCAGCAGCGTACACGCCAAAGTTCCAGTTAAAGGTTTGATACACCAGCGGCACGGTTGTGCTTCTGCGTCCGCCAAAAATAAACGCTTTGATTGGCACACCGGCAGGGTCTTCCCACTTCTCGTCGATTGACGGGCAGTTCGCAGCCGGAGCCGTAAACCGTGCGTTCGGGTGTGCAACCTTATCACCGGATTCGGGGTCGTGTTCTTTCCGTTTCCAGTTAATGGTTCCCGGCGGGCAATCATGCCCGATATCTTCCCACCATACATCGCCGTCGGGTGTAACGCCAACATTGGTAAATATAGAGTCTTTCGCTATGCTCTCCATTGCATTCGGGTTGGTATCATAATTGGTGCCGGGTGCCACCCCAAAATAGCCCGATTCCGGGTTGATGGCGTTTAACTGGCCGGTTTCATCTTTTTTGATCCAGGCAATGTCATCGCCTACCGTTGTAATCTTCCAGCCGTCGATTCCTTTTGGAGGAATCATCATTGCGAAGTTGGTTTTACCGCAGGCACTGGGGAAAGCGGCCGCCACGTAGGTTTTCTCCTTTTTGGGAGTCTCCACGCCAAGAATCAGCATATGCTCGGCCAGCCATCCTTCATCCCGTGCCATGGTGGATGCAATTCGCAGGGCAAGACACTTTTTGCCAAGCAGTGCATTACCGCCATAACCCGACCCATAGGAGATAATCGATCTCTCTTCCGGGAAGTGACAGATATATTTTACATCGGGGTTGCATGGCCAGGGTACATCTTCCTCGCCCGGCTGCAGGGGGGCACCTACCGAATGCAGACATTTCACAAAGTCACCGTTTCCGAGCACGTCCAGTACGGATTGCCCCATGCGGGTCATAATTCGCATATTCACCACTACATAAGCCGAATCTGTAATTTCAATCCCGATTTTGGAAATCGGTGATCCGAGGGGTCCCATACTAAATGGGATTACATACATGGTACGACCCTGCATACATCCGTCAAAAAGTTTATTGAGTTTCTTTCTCATCACCCTGGGATCTTCCCAGTTGTTGGTAGGTCCGGCATCGCTTTTTCGTAAACTGTTGATGAAGGTTTTATCCTCAACCCGTGCAACATCAGACGGATCTGAAAATGCTGCAAAACTATTCGGGCGCTTTTCAGGGTTTAGGCGTGTAAATGTACCGGCATCTACCATTTCCTGGCAAAGCCTGTCGTACTCTTCTTGTGAACCATCACACCAAACGACTTCATTCGGTTTGGTTAAATTTGCAGTGTCTTCAACCCACTTAAGTAAATGTTTATTTTTTGTTGGTGCTGTCATATTCATCTCATTTATTTTTAGGTTTTTTTGATGACTCTCTTATTCTCTATATGTAAAATAGTACAATCGTCACACATTTCCTGATTAAATTGGATAAAAAAGTCTAAAATATGCAAAACCGCTTCCACAGATATAAATGATTAATGAACAATTAGATACAAAAATCTTAATTTTTAAAATTGGCACGTACCATTTTCTGTATAGTTATTACATTTTGTTTAACCCGTGAACCGATAATTTTAGCATGAACTTTTCAAAATATTTTCAAAAATCAGAGAATAAAGTTGGCCTTGCTCTTGGCGGTGGTGCCGCACTTGGAGCCGCACATGTAGGGGTGTTGAAAGCATTCAATGAGAAAAAGATCAAGCCGGTAGCTGTAACAGGTACCAGTATTGGTGCATTTGTTGCGGCACATCTTGCATTCGGCACACCATTCGAAAAACTGGAAGAAATCTCTCTCGATCTGGATTGGCTGGATGTCTCAGCGTTTAAGCTCTCCAAAATGGGCTTACTTACCAATAAACGCCTTGGCAAAAAGATTCTGGATGAGATCGGTAAAGTAAATATTGAGGAGGCGGAGATCCCTCTTTGCATGATCGCTACGGATATATCTACGGGTGAGAAGGTAGTACTTAGGGAGGGTCCGCTGCATAAAGCAGTTATGGCCAGTTCCTGTTTGCCCGGCGTGTTTGCACCTGTTGAGTGGGATGACAAACTGCTCGTGGACGGTTTTTTATGTGAAAACGTACCCATCAAGCCATTAAAAGAGATGGGGGCAAATACAATTGTAGCGGTTGATTTAACCACAAACCGGGATTATAAACGGCCGGAAGATATAATTGATGTGCTCTCAAATACCTTTGATATTGGATTAAATAATATGATTAAGGAGCAGATCGAAGAAGAAGAGATAACCTGGATACAGCCTAAACTGAGTGCCTATAATAAGGCAGATACCCGGCAAACCAAACAGCTCATAAAAGAAGGATATGAAGCGGCAATGGAGGTTTTAGAAAAATGATAGCTCATTGTGTTCGGGATCGCCTTATCTTCTGAGCGCACTTACTGATTCAATCAGATCGATCGAAACCAAACCTGAAGTTTTATTTCTACAATGAACATATTTACACTCATAATTCTTGCTGCAATTATTATTGATTTTACCCTTGGAATTATCTCAAACCGGCTAAATCTCAAAGCCCTCTCAAAGGAGCTGCCCGATGAGTTTTCCGATGTTTATGATGAGAACACCTACGCAAAATCGCAGGAATATACACGGGTAAATACAAAGTTTGGTTTTATTACCGGTACGTTTGATTTGATTTTGCTGCTCGTATTCTGGTTTGCGGGAGGTTTCAACTGGCTGGATCAGTGGGCAGGTGGGTTTGAGTTTGGTGTGATTGGAACGGGACTTATTTTTATCGGTGCACTGATGATTGCAAAGATGTTGATCTCCATGCCGTTCTCTATCTACTCTACCTTTGTAATTGAAGAGAAATTCGGGTTCAACAAAACCACTGCAAAGACCTTTGCCGCAGACCGAGTTAAAGGGCTGCTGCTGTCGGTTGTGATCGGTGCGCCTCTTCTGGCTGGTATTATTGCTTTTTTTGAATTTGGCGGAACCTGGGCGTGGCTCTATGCCTGGCTGGCCGTAACGGCTTTTTCCCTTGTGATGCAATACATCGCCCCAACCTGGATTATGCCAATTTTCAACAAATTTACCCCTCTTGAAGAGGGTGAACTTCGGCAGGCAATTGAGGAGTATGCAGAAAGGGTGGATTTTCCCCTGCAGGGAATCTATGTGATTGACGGATCGAAACGATCTGCAAAATCAAACGCATTTTTTACAGGGTTTGGAAAAAATAAACGCATTGCCCTTTTTGATACACTGATTGAGAATCACACCACTGAAGAGCTTGTGGCTGTTCTGGCTCATGAAATCGGACACTATAAGAAAAAGCATATCGTAAAAAACATGACGATCTCTGTTCTGCACACAGGAATTATGTTTGCCCTGCTGTCCATCTTTCTGCAGGTGCCGGCGCTGTTCGATGCCTTTTTCATGGAAGAGATGAGTGTGTATGCCGGCCTGCTCTTCTTCGGGCTGCTCTATTCACCGGTTGAAACACTGCTTTCCATTGTAATGCAGGTGATGAGTCGTAAGCATGAGTACGAAGCAGATGCTTTTGCAGCAACAACAATCGGGGAAAAAGAGGAGATGGTTAACGTTCTGAAAAAACTCTCAAAAGATAATCTGAGTAACCTGACGCCACACCCGTTCTACGTATTTCTGAATTACTCTCATCCGCCTGCATTAAAAAGAATAGAGGCGATTCGGACGATTTAGGTGTGTAGAATTTGAAAGATTGAATGAGTGCCAGGCGAATTAATGAAATAGAAGCACTTAACCGCGGCTAAATTTCTTTTTCAAATCAACCCAGCTCATCAGGTGCTTTTCAGTTCCCCGTGTACCCAGCAGAAAACTGTACGGTTTCAGTTTTGGAATAACTTCACATACAATTTTTAAAATGGCGAGGTAGGGAATCACCATGAACATCCCGGGCAGTCCCCATATCATTCCGCCTGCTATGAGAGAGAAGATGGTTACGAGCGGATTAATCTGTACATACGAGCCGGTGATGTTTGGAGTGAGAATGTTGTTCTCGAAAAACTGCACAATGAAAAACTGAATAGCCACTGCAAATGCAAGTCCGGTTGATTGAGTGGCAAGTACGAAAATAAAGACCAATCCATAGCCAATCACTGTACCCAGGTAAGGAATCAGGTTGAAAAAGGCAGCAATCACCCCCATCAAAAGTGCATATTCAATTCCAATGATGTAGAATCCGGCAGAGTTTATGAACACAAGTATCAGGCAAACCACAAACAGGCCTTTCATATATCGTGGAACAACGGTGGCAGTCTGTTTTGCGATTTCCTGTACGATATTTTCATATCTCGACGAAAAAACTCTTGATATGAACTCCCTGAATTTGTTTCGATAAAAAAGGATCAAAAATGTATAAACGGGAATCAGGCCAATGATTAAAACTGTATTGGCCGTGGCAGTGAAAAATTCGCCAATGTATTGGCCAAAATCTTGCAAATTTTCACCGGCATTACTCAGTTGAGACTCCGTAATTCCAAGAGAGCTCTCCAGAAGTTGCTTAAACTGATTAAAATTTTCAGACATCTGCTCCTGAATCTCCGGCAGATCTTCACTAAATGAGGCGATTAAAAGACCAAACCCAAACAGTAGCGCGGCGATTACAACAATAGTGGACAGAATCAGTGTAAAATTCGTGATAATTCGTGGTACACCAAACCCTTCAAGCCGGTTGGCAGCCGGGTAGAGGGCATAAGCAAAAAGCACAGCAAAAAATAGTGGTACCAGGAGCTGCCTTGTTATAATCAGAATAAAAACAACTGTGATGCCCAAAAGCAGCCGAACAAGAATACGGGCTGAGAATGGCAATTCATTGCTTGAAATCAAAATGATGTAGTGTGGTTTAAAGGGTACAGGAGGTACTTTAAGTACAATTTATGAGTTGAATAGTAGTAAAAATGCTCAACTAATGATGATAAATCTTCAAAAAGTATCTTAACGATATAAACTGTAAATTTTAATTAAGTTACGATAGTACTTTTTTGCCCCTCGATTTAACCCTTATTAAATCCGATGAAAAAATTTCTGCTGATAAGTATAGCCCTGTTGCTTGCTCTGGTGATAGGAGGGTTTCTGTTCATCCATTTTTATATAAATGGAGAGCGAGTGTCACAGTTGATTAATGAGCAGCTGGATAATCAATTTGAAGTGGCCATCATAAAAGCCTCTCCCAAAATCTTTTCAAGATCCATAAAACTTGAGGGCGTTTTAGTAGAAGTTACTGGAGATGAAGCAGAAGATAGGATATTTGAAGCTGATGCTATTGAACTGAATGGTCTGAAATTACGCAAACTGTTTCGGGGAGAGATGGTATTGAAGTCTGTAAACATAGAGAACTATTTCGTTGATCTTACCAAATTGCCCGATGGTGATGATACAGATAAACAGGATGAAGAGCCTTCTGATTTCACATTTTTGACAAATAGTTTAAACTTTGCCGGTGGTGAAATTCATTTTCCTGCAGCTGATGGTTTTGGGGAAATGACCGGTCTGGATCTGCGAACAGGAAAGATGAATTATCGTCCGGGTTGTACAGATTGCGAAGATCCGTTTATTGCAGATGAGATTCATATTAAGTTATCAGAGGTTTGGTTTTCGTTTTGGGATGAAAGGTATCGATTCGAGGGTACGTCTATCCTGATCAGTGAAACGGATTCGTTGTTTGAAGCTGCGAATTTAAGTCTGAACCCTGTGCTTAACGAAGAGCTTTTTTTCCAGTCACTCGAATACCGTACAGACATGTTTCGGGTGAACCTTTCCGGGTTTGCACTTAATCAATTTGATTTGAACGGGTTGATCCATTCAGATCGATTGAAAGCTGCATACGTATCGGCAGATTCTCTGGACCTTCATGTATCACTGGATAAACGAGTGCCTGAAGATCCCGATTCCGTAAACCCTCCATTACCGCTTGATGCACTTAATAATCTGCCAATTTCTGTTGATATGGATTCGGTTCGGGTACATCATGCAGATATACGCTACTCTGAATATGATGAAAAGGGGGTTCGACCCGGAACAATTCTCTTTGCCGCGACAAATGCTATTATCTCACCCGTAAAATCGAACGATGAGAGTCCGATGGTATTGAACGCTTTCAGTCTGCTTGAGGGAAGCGGTGAACTGAATGTTACCATCAAACTGAGAATGGAAAATGGCACATCAGTAACTGATGTAAAAGGCAGCTTGGGAGCTTTTGATGTAACGAACCTTAACAACATTTTAAATGATCTCGAAGGTATTAATATTGATTCCGGCACAATCCGGGAAATCAGTTTTGAATATACAATGAGAGAGGAAAGAGCGGAAGGATGGATTGATGTGCACTACGATGACCTAAGTATGGAACTGATTGACAGAGATGATCATGATCAGGGATTTAGAGATCGTATAGGCAGTTTTCTGATGGATCAGATTGCTGTTCGGGAAGATAGCCGGAATAATGGTGAAGATTTTAGGCGGGGAGAGATTTCGGAGGAAAGAGAGCCGGAAAAAGGTTTCTTTAATTATTTATGGATCAGTTTAC
The DNA here is from genome assembly GCA_007123985.1 of Balneolaceae bacterium. Lineage (GTDB taxonomy): Bacteria > Bacteroidota > Rhodothermia > Balneolales > Balneolaceae > Rhodohalobacter. The sequence continues at coordinate 12,503 of SLGA01000236.1, forward strand.
GAAGCGGCATTATGGATGCTGTGAGGAGAATTTAATTCAGGAACGATCTTTTGAGCGGCTCAAAAATTTATCCACACGGTTTAAATGCTCGTCACTTTCCCAGAATTTAGTGAATGGTTCAATTTCATCCTCAGCCGAGCGGATCTCTTTCTGTTTGATATACCTGATGTATGTACGATCGTTTTTTGTGAGTGATTTCTTAAGCTTCTCGAGCCTGTCATGAAATTCATCAGCGGGCAGCAACTCCTGAATGAAACCGGTATGTAATGCTTCTTCTGCGCTCAAAATTTTTTGAGACGCCAGCAGATATCGTGCAAGATCCGGTCCTACTGACTGGTTCAGTTTTGTGATGCCGCCCCAGCCCGGCGGAAGGTAAAAAACACCTTGTGTAAAGCCAATCTTAGCGCTTGAAGAGGCAACTCTGAAGTCAAAATAGAGGGGTATTTCCCAGCCACCGCCATATGCGTGCCCATTGATTGCAGCTAATGTCCAGAAGGGCAACTTTTCAATACGGTTTAAAATACCAACCATTCGGTTTGTCATCTCTTTTGCACCTTCTGCACTTTTAATCTGATGAAATTCGCGCAGATCACCTCCCGAGATAAAACTTGCATGAGTACCCGTAAGGATGAAAAGTCGCAGGAATTTATCCTGTTCAAGTTCATCAAGCAGGGCTTCAAGACGGTCCATCAGTTCAAAATTGATGGCATTTCGGGCATCAGGCCTGTTGATAGAAGCTGTTACAATATACTCTTCACGGGTAATTTGAAGTGGCATTAATCATCTGTTTCATAATCAGCCGCAGAGATAGGCTTCTGCACATTTTGCATAATCCAGTTGAGATAGTCAGGATTTCCCTCTTGCTCGGCCAGGTTCAAACTGATAACACACGGTACATCATAAGAGTGTAACTCTTTTATTCTTCGGGTACACTTTGCAACATTGCTGTAGGTGGTTTTCAGCAGCAAAACGGACTCTTTATCCGTTTCAAGGGCATTTTTCCAGCGATAGATGGATTCCATCCCGTCGAGTATGTTTGCACAGGCGGCAAGTTTCTCCTCAACCAGAACGGTGCCGATTTTACGGGCTTCTTCGCGGCTTCCGGTAGTTACGTAAACGAGTCTTAAGTTTCTGAACATAGTTGACGATAAGTTACTTTTTTTACAAAGCTACAAAAATAAGGTTTAGCAGAATAGAGATAATTTATGCTTGATGGAAATTTCAACTGTGCGAAGGATACAACTGAACAGAAATACAGATGTTGAATCAGCGGGGAAAATCCCGTATTTTATCAGGCTCTGATGCAAATCAGAATAATGTGATGCGCGAGAGTGGCGGAATTGGTAGACGCGCTAGATTTAGGATCTAGTACTTTAACCGGTGTGGGGGTTCGAGTCCCCCCTCTCGTACTATTCCGTTCTTACAATATTTCAGACAACAAAAAAAGGAAAAACAAGTGGACATATCTGTTCAGGACGTTACCTCGGTAGACAAAGAGATAACTATAAAAGCAAACAGAGAGGATCTCTCTCCCAAATTCGATCAGGCATTTAAAAAATACAGATCTCAAATTCAGCTTCCCGGATTTCGTCCGGGTCGTGTTCCTCTCGGAATCGTAAAAAAGCGATTTGGTAAAGAGATCGAGCTCGAAGAGATCAACAATTACGTGCAGGAAGTGTACGAAAAGCAGATTGTACCCGATCACGAGCCTGTTGGCGAAACTCAAATGGTTGACCTGAAATGGGAAGATGACCAGCTTGAAGTGATTTTCAAGATTGGTGCAAAGCCGGAATTTGAGCTAAAGGATCTTGCAGAGATCACCGTGGATAAAATGGTGCACGATGTAAACGATGAAGAAGTAGAAGAGGAGATTGAACGCACACTCGAACGCCAGGGTAACTGGGAAGAAGTGGATGGCGAAATCACTGAAGAGCACCGTGTAACTGTTGATGCTGTAAGTCTGGATGAAGAAGGCAAACCCGTTGAAGGTGAGAAAGATGAAAATCAGAAGCTGGACCTTCGTCAGGAAGCAGCAAAAGAGTTCAAAGATAACCTGGTTGGCAAAAAAGCCGGTGATGTTGTAAAGATGGAGCTTGGCGAAGGCGATGAGCACGACCGCTTTGAAATGCGCATCAAGAAGGTTGAAGAGATGAAAACTGCGGAGCTTAACGATGAGTTTGCCAAGAAAAACTCAAACGGCGAAGCAAAAAATATTGATGAGTTCAAGAGCTACATCAAGAGTAAAATGCAGGATTATTACGATCAGTCGGCCGATGACATTTTCCGGCAAACTGCTATCGATGCACTTACTGAAGTTCATGAATTTGAGATCCCTGAAGTGATGAAGGAGCAGATACTGAACTCGTACGTTGAGTATGCCAAGCAGCAAAGCGGCGGTGAATTGCCAGAGGGCTTCAACGAAGAAGAGTATAAGGAGAAAATGGATGAGCAGGCTGTTCGTGAAGGAAAGTGGGCATTTATCAGCCAGAAACTCCAGGATAAGTTTGAGGATATTGAAATAAAACCGGAAGATATCGACCAGCAGCTCGGTGTTGAAGCAGCACGTTTTGGTGCAACCGTAGATCAGCTGAGGAGTTATTATGCGCAAAACCCTTCGCAACTTGAAAATCTGCGCACAACGATACGTGAAAACAAGGTGTTTGTAAAATTAGCGGAAGAAGTTGCCGTGAACGAACTCTCGAAAGACGAATTTCGTAAGAAGAGAGAAGAAGAAAACGAAAAAAGTGAAGACAAATAATTTCTGCCATGAACATCAAACAGCCAATCTTTGAAATACCCGATATGAGCGAAATCACACAGATTCAGAACAATCTTATTCCCATGGTTGTGGAAACCACAAACCGGGGCGAGCGAGCATATGATATCTACTCCCGCCTGCTTAAAGACCGAATTGTGATTTTGGGAACACCGGTGAATGATGCTGTAGCAAGTTCAATTGTAGCGCAGCTTCTTTTTCTTGAGTCGCAGGATGCAGAAAAGGATATTAATTTATACATCAACAGCCCGGGCGGCGTAGTTTCTGCCGGGATGGCCATTTATGATACCATGCAATATGTGAAGTGTGATGTGTCAACCACTTGCGTTGGTATGGCGGCATCGATGGGAGCTGTGCTTCTAACGGCCGGTACCAAAGGTAAACGCCATGCGCTTCCTCACGCACGTGTTATGATTCACCAGCCACTTGGCGGTGTGCAGGGTCAGGCCAGTGATATTGAAATTGAAGCGCAGGAAATTCTTCGCATTAAAAAAGAGCTTAGCGGAATCATTGCAGATCATTCAGGTAAAGATATTGAAGAGATTATTAAAGACTCTGACAGAAATAAATGGATGACAGCAGACGAAGCCAAGAAGTACGGATTGATTGACCGTGTAATGAGGCGAGAAAAGAAATAAGTAACTGCGCGGAAAATTTTTTGAAAAAGATCATTATGCCTACATTCAGGCAGTAAAAAGATATTTATGAGCAAAAAGAAAGATAACGAATCGGTATTCTGCTCCTTTTGCGGGCGCTCCAGTCACGATGTGAATTCAATGGTTGCAGGCCCCGATGTTTACATTTGTAACCACTGCATTGAGGATGCTTCAAGTATTATTCAAAGTGATCTTTCTTCGTTGGCTCGCCGCCGGGAAAAGCAGTACAAGCCAATGCTTAAGCCGCTGGAGATCAAGAACAAACTCGATGAGTATGTAATTGGCCAGGAAAATGCTAAAAAAGCACTCTCGGTTGCTGTTTATAATCATTATAAGCGTATCTCTAACGCATCAGAAATTGCGATTGATGATACCCGCATTGAGAAAAGCAACATTATTCTGTTAGGGCCTACCGGATCGGGTAAAACCCTTCTTGCCAGAACACTTGCCAAGATAATTGATGTGCCTATTACCATTGCAGATGCCACCGTACTTACTGAAGCTGGTTATGTGGGCGAAGACGTGGAGAGTATTCTGAGTAATTTGCTCCAGGCTGCCGATTATGATGTGGAGCGGGCAAAGCGTGGTATAGTTTACATCGATGAAATTGATAAAGTATCGCGTAAAAGTGATAATCCATCCATCACCCGTGATGTTTCAGGTGAAGGTGTGCAACAGGCTTTGCTGAAAATACTCGAGGGTACTACAGCCAATATTCCGCCCAAAGGAGGCAGAAAACACCCTGAACAGAGTTTCATTCAGCTTGATACTTCAGATATTCTCTTTGTATGCGGAGGTGCTTTTAGTGGCCTTGAAGAGGTGATTTCACGGAGATTATCATCAAGCTCTATGGGTTTTCATTCAGATTCTCAGATTAAGTTTGATAAAAACGATCCGAAAATCTTTACCCATGTTGAGCCGGAAGATTTACAGAAATTCGGTTTGATTCCAGAGCTGATTGGTAGGCTTCCCATCATTTGCGGCCTCGAAGAACTATCCGATGAAGCCATGATAGAAATTCTGCTTACACCAAAAAATGCGATTACAAAACAGTACAAAAAACTGTTCGACATGGAAGATGTAGAACTGGTTTTTGAAGATGATGCACTCACCGCTGTGGTTGAAAAAGCAAGAGACAGAAAAACCGGCGCCCGAGGATTGCGCTCGATTCTGGAAGATGCGATGCTCGAAATTATGTTCATCATCCCATCGATGAAAAATGTGAAGCGATGTATAATTACTCGCGAAACCATCGAGAAAAAAGCCCCACCTGTGTATGAGAAGCGTAAAGCTTCTGCCTGATTATTTTTGCAATAAAATTAAACAGGGTACATTCTATCATAAAAGCTATCTTAACAGCTTCGTTTTGCTGTATGGCTTTTCACATTTCCGAAATCAGCAGGTAATTAACGGTTGTTAGCCCTGATTTTACGGAATTGTGTAACCCTTCAGGAATGTATTAAAACCAATACAAGTACCCGATGAATACGTTATTACCGTCAAATCGCATAAAAATTACACTGGTTTCTCTGCTTGTTTTGATTGCCGGTGCATCATTCATCTACAATCAGGTTCTGCTGAACCGTATTATGCAGCAAGAGAGAGCCAGCGTTGAACTCTGGGCAAAAGCGTTTGAGTTTAATGTGGATCCAAGCCATCAGGAGATTAGTTCTAAACTTAATATGGTGGCGAGTGTTTTACGCACATATCCCGAGGTACCCGACAGCTTATCTCGGCTGATCTTGGAAGCAGAATCCGCAAAGTTTACGCAAGACTTTGTTACAAATGAAATTATCCGGCCAGAGCATCTTTTCAACATACCGGTGATTGTGGTGGATGAATCCGGTTTTGTACTACACAACAGATTTATCGATGAGTACAATATGGCACCCGAGGAACTTTTGAGCCGGTTTGCATCCCTCCACGAACCGATTATGATTACTCTTGGTGAGGGTAGTCGTACCTTAAATCAATACGTTTATTATGGCGAAAGCCCTATGATACAGTACCTTCGGTTTTTTCCATACGTGCAGTTTGGGATCTTGGCACTTTTAATTGGTGTGGGTTATACAACGTACAGGAGTATTACGAGATCGGAGCAGTCGAACCTGTGGGTAGGAATGACCAAGGAAGCAGCACACCAGCTGGGTACGCCTTTATCAAGTATCTATGGATGGTTACAGCTATTGCGTGATCAAAATCGTGATAATAACGATACACTTAAAATTGCCCATGAAATTGAGAATGATGTTACCCGTCTAAAAGGTATCGCTGAGCGATTTAACAAAATCGGATCGCAGCCGGAGTTGAAAGAGCTATGTCCTGAGCCGATTATCAATCAGGTAATAACATACATGGAGAACCGGATGCCTCAGCTTGGAAAACGTATTGAGGTGAGAAAAGCGATTGAAACAAGTGAAAAGGTGATGATTAATCCCGAATTGTTTCAGTGGGCAGTAGAGAACCTGATTAAAAATTCGATGGACGCTATTAACAAGAGCGTGGTAGATCCATACGTATCTGTTGCGGTGATTAGGGATGGAAATCAGCTGCTTATTGATATTGAAGATTCCGGATCGGGTATTGACCGAAAATACCTCAAAGAAATCTTTAAACCGGGTTTCAGTACGAAAAAGAGGGGATGGGGTCTCGGATTAAGCCTTACAAAACGTATCATCGAAGAGTATCACGATGGGAAAGTATTTGTACTTCAGTCGTTGCCCGGCAAGGGAACCATTTTCAGAATTTCCCTGCCACTAAAGCGTTAGTCCTGAGCGTAGCCTCGTTTGGCAGCGTATTCCATGAGTTGTGCCTTCAGAAGATTACGGCCTCTGTGAAGCCGTGAGCGTATTGTTCCGATTGGTACATCGAGCATGTTTGCAATCTCTTCATACGTAAAATCTTCCACATCACACAAAAGAACAACGGTTCGGAAATCTTCAGGGATGCTGTCCAGCGCATTTGAAAGATCATCATCAATGAGCTCGCGAAACATTTTATCCTCAAGATCTGAGGTTTCTGTGCGTTCGTCTCTGATGGTTTCGTAGAATGTGGCAACTTCGTCGTAATCTACCTCATGAGGTTTTTTAGATTTCTTCCGATAGTTGTTGATGTAGGAGTTTTTGAGAATTCGAAAAAGCCACGCCTTGGCGTTGGTCCCTTTCTCATAGCTGCTGAAGAATCGGTAAGCTTTTACAATTGTATCTTGCACAAGATCTTCCGCATCGTTGGGATCTGATGTAAGCCTTAAGCCAAAATTGTAAAGTGCATCAAGATGAGGAATAATTTCATCGTTGAAATCTTGTTGCTTCTTTATTTCTGTTTTTGTGAGATCTGCCATCCCTATTATTTTCTAACATCAGAAAGAGTACAGTACCAAACGGCCTTTATCTCCTTATGAAGATTTATTTAAACTAAAATACTGTTAATCCTGCCAATAATCTAATTGATAGAATTGATTGTTCTTGTAAATAAAATAAAAGAACAATTTTTACGTGATTGCGTTTCCGGTTTTTACATATTTGCAATCACCACTAAATCATACAATGCATGTGTCCATGCGGCTATCCCAAAACCTCTAGTAACATAAATAAGATTTAGTGCTAAGCCAAATAAAAACCTGAATAAAAACGATTTAAGCGTAAAAAAATCGCCATAATGGCCAACGTAATGTACTGCGCTAAAAAGCAATGCGGCTACTACTACCGCGAAAAAATAGGCAAATTTTTTACGGTTTGTTAAGCGGTTAAAAAGAAACAGAAGTCCGCTCACTAGAATTACCCTGAAAAAAAGTTCTTCATATAAACCTGCTCCGAGTGAAAGTGCAAAAAGCTGAAATTTACTCAGCTGCTCAATGGGACTGTCTGGTTGCATATTCAGAAGAAATTCCAGGAAAAATCCGATAAACAACCCGATGAAAACTGCGTAAGTGGCGGATTCAAGAAACATCAGCCCGAAATAGTTCTTATTTAATCGCGGCAGCTCTTTTCTCTTTCTAAAAATAATTACGGCACCTACTGCTGCAGCCACCAAGAACGTAGCAGTTATTGCATTAATACCCAGACCCTGGAACATGGTTTTGAACCATACATCCACAGAAATTCGAACCATGTAATCGGCATCCGGTTGGGAAAGACGAATTAATACTTCATATAGAACTAAAAGCGGAATGCACGCGATATAGCTGTAAACAATTCCCCTGGAGTGTTCAAAGTAAGTGCTCTTTCTTTTCAATTCAGCAATTAGTCATCAAGGTAGATGGTTACCATGGGTTGATCAACAGATGAAAAACCGAGCATGTTAAACGCACGGTTTGATAATTTAAGGCCGTCTCCGGAATAGCGATCGTTCACGCGAACATAGATTCCCACTCCGTTTGATGGATTCTCTATGTAAATAATGTTACCCAGCACCATATTTGAGTGCGCCGCTGTAAGCTGTGTTGGATTGTAAAGTTCACCGCTTGTGGTAGGGGTGGCTTTGTCGTTTTGGCTGTACATAGAAACCGCAACAGTACCGAGATTTTCAAGGTTGGCATCTCTTCTGTATGGGTTTGGAAAGTTTCGTGTTGGTGGCAGTAGTACCGTGAGTTGCTGGCCGGAAGATATATTTCTCACATTAATATCGGGATTAAGAGCCTGTAGTTCGGCCTCACTCATTCTGAAACGGTTCAAAATGGTATTGGTGTTTTCTCCGGAACTTAGCCTGTATAGTGCAAAGCGACCTTGTGGAGTTGAATTTTCGGCGCCTTCCGCTACAGAAGGTGCGGTGCGAATTTTCCGAACATTAATTCGCTGACCCACACGCAGCATATCTCCCTGAAGGTTGTTCATACTTCGCAACTCACCCACTGACATGTCGTGGTTTCGCGCAATCTGATAAAGTGTATCGCCGCTGCGAACAGTGTATGTATCGCTTTCGGATGCAGAGTCGTTCATTCTTCGCACGATTGATGTACGTTCATCTTCATCCATCTGCTCGATCTCTTCAATAGTTGGCGGAGCTGATTCTGCCGTATCATCATCCGGCGGAAAAATGATAAGTTCACGGCCGGCTTCCAAAGCAGTATCACGAAGATTATTCCATTGCTGTATCTCTGCTATGGTAACTCCATACTCTCTTGAAATTGCAAAAAGAGACTCGCCGGGTTGCACGCGGTGTGTAATGCTTCCTTCCCGTGCTTGGGGCATTAGTATCAGGGTTTGTCCTGGGCGTAAATCATCCGTCTGGAGGTTATTCCATTCTCGCAGTTCGCTCACGGTTACATTGTAATCTCTTGAAATACTGAAAAGGGTTTCTCCCTGCCGTACAATATGCTCCGATTCACTTGTTTGGGCAATCGCATCGTTGCTTATTAAACCTGTGAATGAAAAAATAAACAGTGTTAAAAAAAAGTTTCTCAGGAAGCTATTCATTACGCTTAAGGTCGGGTTTGATAAGTTCAAGTGCATCATTAAGCTCTATTACTGTTCGGGTGTTACTCTGTTTTTCCGCTACTTTCAGGCCGGTTTTATACATCTCTGCAGCTTCTGATAAACGACCTGTTCGCTCGTATAGTTTGCCGAGATGGTAATAAACACCCACATATTCGGGATCTTGTTTTAAAACAGATTCGAACAGAACTCGCGCTTTGGAAACTTCCTCTGATTTGAGCAACTCCAGAGCAAGTGCAAATTTTGTAAAAGAGTCATCCGGGTTCTTCTTCAGGAAGCCTGCAAGACGCTGTATGTTCTTTTTATTCGCGACCATAATTTTGTTCCCGTTTAAATCGATTTGTGATTTCCAGCATGGAATCTCCGCCAAATTTTTCCAGAATGGCATTTGCTAAAACTGGAGCAAGAACGCTTTCTGCAACTACAACGGCTCTTGGAAGTGCGCAAACATCCGATCGTTCATAACGGGTTTCCTGCTCTTCTTTTGTTTCAACATCGGCGGTGTTTAGTGGTTTTAGCATGGTGGGTATCGGTTTCATTACTCCCCGAACAATAAGAGGCATGCCTGTTGTCATTCCGCCTTCCACACCGCCAAGTCGATTGGTTTTTCTGGTGAAGTTTCCGTTGTATTCAATCTCATCATGAACCATGTGTTCGTGTGTTTTGCCGGCTTCAAAGCCCAATCCTATTTCTACACCTTTCATCGCCTGGGTACTCATAATGGCCTGTGCAATCAGCCCGTCAATTTTTCGATCCCAGTGCACATAGCTTCCAAGTCCTGCCGGCAAACCTGTAACAATAATTTCGTAGATACCACCAAGAGATGTGCCATCTTTTCTGCGCTCTTTGATTTCTTCCCGCATCTGTTCACTCAAATCTTCATTGAGACAGCGAACATCCGATTCATCAGCTTTCAGATAAACTTTTTCGGCTCCTTTTTCGATGAGATGATCCGAATTTTCGCGTATCTGGTCCCAGTTATTGTAACCAATTTTACCAATTTGAATGACGTGGCCACCTATTTCAATACCAAGTTCACGAAGAAATTTTCGAGCAACCGAGCAGCAAGCAACTCTCATAGCTGTTTCTCTCGCGCTGGATCTCTCAATCACCGGCCTGATATCATCAAAACCATATTTCTGATATCCCACAAGATCGGCATGGCCGGGCCTCGGCAGGGTTATACGCGCAACATCACCCCTGCTGCCCTCTTTCGCCATCACTTTTGGCCAGTTATCTTTATCTTTTTTGAAGGCACGGTTCACCATTGTGAAAGCGATGGGAGCACCGGTGGTTTGGCTAAATCTAACACCCGATTTTATTATTGCACGATCTTTTTCAAACGCCATCCGGCCTCCGCGGCCGTAGCCTTTCTGGCGGCGAACAAGGTGCTGCTCTATGTAATCTTCGGTAAGTTCAAGGCCGGCGGGCACACCTTCAACAATTCCTGTAAGCTCCGGGCCGTGAGATTCACCGGCTGTAAAATATCTGATCATGCAATAGATGAATTATAATTGAGTTTAAGTAAAACGCTTAAAGATAACAGATATAATTGCGATCTGCTTTTCAAAGTAATGGTTGAAGTAAAAATATCATTCAAATTCTGAAATTAACTAAGCGCTGTAATTGAGTGTTTTGATGATCACATTTTGGATAAAACTTTTGTAATATTGATTCTCACACATTTAAGCCATTGCATAACGATTTGAATAAACAGGATTTTATAAAGCAGGTAACGAAATGTATGCACTAAAAGAGTTAGGCAAATACACTACGTTACTTTATCAGGCGCTGCGGTCATCAACTGAGTTTGGCACTTATCGTAAAAATTTATTCCATGAGCTGGTAAAAGTTGGGTACGATTCCGTACCCATCATCATTCTGGTAGGGATTTTTACCGGATCGGTGATGACCTTGCAATCGGCCTATCAACTGGAGTTTGCATTTATACCTCTCTCAACGATTGGCGCCATTGTATCGGAATCGATTCTGATTGAGCTTGCCGCAGTAATATCCGGACTTGTGCTGGCCGGGAAGGTGGGCGCAAGAGTTGCTACAGAGCTTGGTACAATGCGGGTTAGTGAGCAGATAGATGCGCTGGAATCAATGGGTTTTAACTCGGTCTCTTTTCTTGTAGTGCCCAGGGTATTGGCAGGAATTTTGATGTTTCCAGTACTATATATTGTTGCGAGTATTTTTGGAATTGGCGGAGGCCTGGCAGCAGGATACTTCTCCGGTTCTGTTCCTCCGGCCGATTTCCTGAAAGGAGC
>SLGA01000326.1 GCA_007123985.1 Balneolaceae bacterium
CAGGCGTTTCGATAGAGTAACCCCGCTTTTGCAAGAATGCACAAAAGCTTTCCCAAAGGGTAGGTTCGTTAAGGCGATCGAGCAGATTCTGCTGTAGCTCCGGCTGATCTTTATGAACATCGATAATATGTTTTGACCGCATTCCGCACAAAATTTCCATCTCTCTGAACTGAACCGACTGAAAACCACTGGCACTTTGCAAAAAACCACGAAAACTGTTGAATTCAAGTGGAGTCATAGTTTCGAGTACATCAATTTGTGAAACCATCGTTTTAAGTATGGTAAGCACACGGCGCAGGGTTTTTGCGGCCATCCAGGAGTTGTTATTTGCAAGATCACGCTTAAGTTTATCAAACTCATGTAAAATCTGTTTGAACCATAATTCATAAACCTGATGAATGATGATAAAAAGCATTTCATCATGTTCGGCCGGCTTAGATTCGGGTTGCTGTAATTCAAGGAGTTCTTTTACCTTGAGGTAGGAAGTATAGGTTAAACTTTTCGATTGTGCCATAAAACTGTTATGCGAGAGTTTTAAAATATAATCAAAGTACAAAAGCAGGCATACACTTTCGAGCTTCATCACAAAAACGTTACTTTCTGTTACACTCTATGTAGCATCTGTTTCTATGCAAGCAACAATACCAGAAAGAGTCATTAATCATAAATCGGGCAGCCCTATTATGCTGTTCGTGTATTTCATTTGGTTTACCGGTTGTCTTGGGCCCGTGAAAGACCTTTATCCGGAAGATGAAGAGTTGAGGCCAATTCCGGTTTATATCATCAGCCACGGATGGCATGTGGGCATTGCCATAGAAAAAGAACAGGTTGCACCTTTTCTGCCGGAACATGAGCGGATGCCGCAGGCTTCACTGCTAAAGTTTGGATGGGGAGATAACCGCTACTATTCTGACTCTGAAGCCGGTTTTGGCCTGATGATGCGAGCTGCACTTTTACCCACCAGAAGTGTAATCCACGTTGTAGGGATAGATATGCCTGTTGAACACTATTTTAGCAGAAGCACGATTGTTAAGGTACAGGTGACAGAAGAAGGAGCAGAAAGGCTGGCGAAATTTATTGGTGAACGTTTTCGGCTTAGCGAGGAAGGTGAGCCACTATTGGCATCCGATGGTTTGTACCGAAACAGTACATTCTTTGAAGCAAACGGGCTATACTTCATTCCCAAAACATCCAACACATGGACGGCCAGGGCTCTTCGGCAAACCGGTTACCCGATAACTCCATTTTATGCCATAACATCGGGTAATGTTATTCGTCAGGCCCGAAAAGATGGTACAGTTATACGATGATTTCAGCTGCGAATCTGGAACAGCTTAAACGCATTTGCAGTTGTTATCTCTGCAATTTCCCCAATGGAAAGGTTCTTTATTTTCGAAAGTTTATCGGCAATCAATTGGATATAAGCCGGTTCATTTCGTTTGCCGCGATAGGGAGTGGGTGTAAGGTAGGGGGCATCTGTTTCGAGTATCATTGAAGTTAAAGGAAGATCACGAAGTACTTTATCGACACCGCCATTCTTGAATGTTGCCACTCCGCCTACTCCCAGCTGTAAACCAAGATCGAGGGCACGTTTTCCTTCATCAACGTTTCCCGTAAAGCAGTGCCAAACGCCCGTCAGCCGTCCGTCTTGTTCTTGTTCAATGATGTCCAGCAAATCGGATGTACTATCCCTATTGTGCAGAACAATTGGTTTACCGGTTTGGCGGGCAACATCGCAATGGATCCGTAAACTTTTCTTTTGTTCTGCTATAAAATCGGTGCTCCAGTAGTAATCAAGGCCAGTCTCACCCACGGCAACAAAATCGGCTGAATTACAACATTCAAAAATTTTTCCAGTATTTATGGGCAGATTTTCCTCCACACTGCACGGATGGATGCCTGCCATTTTATAAAATACTATCTCAGAGTGGTTCAGTTTATCCATCGCCTCAATTGAGGACCAGTCGATTGCGGGTAGAAATATATGCTTAATTCCCGTTTCAGAAGCTCTATTGAGAACTTCGGCGAGGTCTTTATCAAATTGTTCGAGGTAGAGATGGCAATGAGTATCTGTAAGAATCAAAAAATTAAGATTGATTTAGGTCTTTAAATTGGGGTATTGGTTGCTAAAAAACTGATTCACCAGCTTTGATTCGTTCACGCCAGGCGGAGATAACGGGATATCGGATACCAACGTTTTTGTATCCTTTTTGATTTAAAAGAGGAATGAGAATATTCTTATGAACATGCGCAACTTTACCTGTGAAGATAATCTCATCATCAGGTAATAATTCAAGCTGTACAAGCTGATTGTCTGCAAAATCGGTAAAGGCGTCGCGAATCATGGTAAGAAGTTCCGGCGGCATTGGGTTGTGAAGCACTTCACCTGCTACCGATGCAAGTGCTCTGTTTGGCTTTCCCGCACGGTATATTTTGTTCATCATGGTTCCATAGTCTTTGTGCCCCAGCTTATCACCAACAAAATCAATGGTTTTTTCTTTACCGGTTTTTCTGTAGTAGAGTTTAAGTAATCTACGGCCTAAATCTGCGGCACTGCCTTCATCACCAATAGCAAAGCCGAGTGCGGCTGATTTTTTTACCACGTTTCCGTTTTCGATTTTAGCCGCAACGGATCCTGTGCCAAGAACTGCAACAACGCCATTTCCGGATCCAAAAAAAGCTTTTCCGGATCCATCGAGATCACTCTTTATTTTGATAGTGGCATTGGGAAAAATAGGTTGCAAGAAGCGCCTTACAGTTTCGTCGGATACCGGATTTCCACAACCCGCACCAAAAAACCAGATGGTTTCCGGAGTGAGCCTGCCGATTTGGTTTTCCACCTCAACGGAATCACTCAGCTGTTCAATGTTAGAGGGATGGAGACCCTGGGTTTTGAATTGTGTTGTATCGGTTCCATCCACATAAAGCCAGTCGGTTTTTGTGGCTCCGCTGTCGGCAATAAGATATGGCATGACGTACAGATTTAGAGATTAAGGTAACGGCTGGCGTAAAATGTAAGAAAGATCTGCCAAATTAAAGAAAGAACCGGTTGATAATCGTAAAGTACTACCTCTAAACTACTTTTTTCTCACATGGCTGATCACATCGAGGGCCGGTTGCGGATCTCCCATGATATAGAAGTGGATTCCCGGTGCTCCGGCATCCATCAATTCAAGGGTTTGCTTTCGGGCCCATTCTACTCCAATCTCTTTGGCCCGAGCCGGATTTGCATCCACTTCAGCTGTAAGTTCATCAGGAATGTTCAGATGAAAAAATTTAGGCAGGCTTTTCAGGTGATTGGTTGTAGTAAGAATTTTTAAGCCCGGTACAATGGGTACATCAATTCCCTGTTCGCGGCATTTTTCTACAAAGGAAAAATAGGCACTGTTATCAAAAAACATCTGAGTAACCACATAGTCTGCACCTGCTTCTACTTTATCTTTCAGGCGTTTAACATCCCATTCAATGTTGGGTGCTTCAAAGTGTTTTTCAGGATAACCGGCCACTCCCACACAAAAATTGGTTGCCTCTGCATTGATTATATCTTCAATGTAGTCTCCTTGATTCATGCCATGTATCTGTTTCACAAGATCAATGGCATACTTATTGGCAGTACCGTTTTGGTTGAGTGATATTTGTGATCCTGTATTATCACCGCGTATGGCCAGTACATTATGAATGCCGAGATAATTGAGTTCGATCAGTGCGTCTTCACTCTCTTCCCGGGTAAAGCCTTCACAAATTAAGTGAGGAACGGGGTCGATACCATACCTGTGTAAAATAGCTGCACATAAACCGATAGTACCGGGCCTTTTCCGCCGGATAACACGTTTCAGGCTTCCGTCAGCCTGCTCTTCAACGTAAGCCTCAGCGGCATGGTAGGTTACATCAATAAAGGGAGGATGAACTTTTTCAACAACTTTATCAAGTGATTCGAAAATGGATTGCACGGAACCGCCCCGTTTCGGGGGGATAATTTCGAACGATATCAGCGGTTCGGTTGCTTTATCGTAATGTTCAATAACTTTCATAAAAAAATGCGGTAATTAACACGTAAAATGCAGATTTTAGAATCTTGTAAACGTTTTAAGATTGTGAAACGATCACTTAGTTTCCGTTCAAAGTAAGAAAGAATTTATCAAATGACCCGTTCCAACCACCCCTTATATTCTCTGCTAAACCAACGGATTCTTGTGCTCGACGGAGCCATGGGTACCATGATTCAGGGCTACAAACTCTCTGAAGAAGACTTCAGGGGAGCGCAGTTTGCAGACACAGAGGATGATCTAAAAGGCAATAACGACCTTCTTTGTATCACACAACCTCAAATAATAAGGGAAATTCATGCCAAATTCCTCTCGGCCGGTGCCGATATCATCGAAACAAATACATTTAACGCCAATCCCATTTCTCAGGATGATTACAACCTGGGGCACATCACCTATGAGCTGAACCTGGCAGCGGCAAAAGTAGCAAGAGAAGCCGCTGATGAAGCCACCCGACAAAACCCTGATAAACCTCGTTTTGTAGCCGGCGCAATTGGCCCCACAAATAAAACCCTTTCACTTTCTCCCGATGTGGAAGATCCCGGTTTCAGGGCCACAACGTTTGATGAACTTGCAAGTGCCTATACCGAACAGATTCGCGGTCTTGTGGATGGTGGTGTGGACACGCTGCTGGTTGAAACGGTTTTCGACACGCTGAATTGCAAAGCTGCGATATATGCCATCCATGATTACTGCCGTAAGATCAGGAAAAATATACCCATTCAGATATCCGGTACTATTGTAGATCAAAGCGGACGCACGCTTTCGGGGCAAACTACTGAAGCGTTTTGGATTTCTGTTCAGCATGCAAATCCGCTTCTCAGTATTGGATTGAACTGTGCACTCGGCTCAAAACAAATGCGCCCGTATATCCAGGAGCTCTCAAAACATGCCAGCTGTTTTACAAGCCTGTACCCAAATGCAGGTCTGCCGGACGAGATGGGAGAGTACAATGAATCGGCCGATTTTATGGCGGCGCAAATGCGGGAATATGCCACTGAAGGCTTTGTGAATATCGTGGGTGGATGTTGCGGTACGCGTCCCGAGCATATTAAGGCAATGGCTGAAGAGGCGAAACGGCATAAACCAAGAAAACCTGCAAAACCCAAACCTTATCTGCGCTTAAGCGGTCTGGAACCTCTTGTGGTGCGGCCTGAAACAAATTTTGTAAATATAGGAGAGCGTACGAATGTAACCGGATCAGCCAAATTCAAACGTCTCATAAAAGATGAGGAATATGAAGAAGCACTTTCTGTTGCACGGGAACAGGTGGAAGGCGGTGCACAGATAGTAGATATCAACATGGACGAAGCGCTGCTCGATTCGGAAAAAGTGATGAAGGATTTTATCAATCTGATGGCGGCCGAACCCGATATTGCACGTGTACCGTTTATGGTAGACAGTTCCAAATGGAGCGTGCTGCTTTCCGGGCTAAAAACCACGCAGGGCAAAAGTGTTGTGAATTCGATAAGCCTGAAAGAAGGTGAAGAAGTATTCAAAGAACAGGCACGAAAGATACTCGATTTTGGTGCGGCTGTTGTTGTGATGGCGTTTGATGAAAAAGGACAAGCCGACACGCTTGAACGCCGTAAAGAAATCTGTAAACGGGCTTACAATATTCTTACCGAAGACGTTGGTTTCTCGCCACAGGATATTATACTGGACCCGAATATCCTTACCGTTGCTACCGGTATTGAGGAACACAATAACTATGCCGTTGATTTTATCGAAACGGTGAACTGGATCAAGAAAAACCTGCCGCTGGCTAAAGTTAGCGGTGGCCTTAGCAACATCTCTTTTTCATTTCGGGGTAACAACGTAGTTCGCGAAGCGATGCATGCTGCTTTCTTGTACCATGCCATAAAAGCCGGCCTTGATATGGCCATTGTGAATGCCAGCCAGCTTGAGGTGTACGAAGAAATCGAACCGGAACTAAAAGAGCTGGTAGAAGATGTACTGCTGAACCGGCGCCAGGATGCCACCGAAAGATTAGTTGATTATGCAGATAAAATTAAAGATCAGCAGGCGGGAACCGTAGCAGCAAAGAAAGATGCATGGCGTATCGGTTCGGTTGAAGAGCGAATTCAACATGCGCTGGTAAAGGGTATTGTGGATTACATTGAAGAGGATGTGGAGGAGGCCCGTCAAAAATATCCGCAGCCGATTGAGGTAATTGAAGGCCCGATGATGGACGGGATGAATATTGTTGGAGATCTCTTTGGGGCAGGAAAGATGTTTCTGCCGCAGGTAGTAAAAAGCGCCCGCGTGATGAAAAAAGGTGTAGCCATTCTTATACCCTACATTGAAGCAGAAAAGGAGAAAAACAAAGACACCAAACCCAAAGCAAAAGTACTGCTTGCTACGGTGAAAGGAGATGTTCATGATATCGGAAAAAATATTGTAGCGGTTGTTTTGCGATGCAATAACTACGACGTAATTGATCTTGGTGTGATGACTCCTGCCGATAAAATTCTTGCAGCAGCAAAAGAACATAAAGTAGACGTAATCGGGCTGAGCGGATTAATTACCCCATCACTTGATGAGATGGTTCATGTTGCCGGAGAGATGACCCGCGAAGGGTTCGACACCCCGCTGCTGATTGGTGGCGCCACAACCTCGCGTATGCATACAGCAGTTAAAATTGCCCCATCATACAACAATCCGGTTATACATGTTTTAGATGCCTCAAGAAGTGTAACAGTTGTGAATCGGTTGGTTTCCAAAACATTGAAGAAGGGGTTTCTTGATGAAGTTCAGAAAGAATATGAAGGTCTGCGGGAGCAGTACATCAGCCGTGGCCGGAAAAAAAGTTATTTACCGATTGGAAAAGCTCGCCTGAACCGAACCAAAATCAACTGGGAAAAGGCAGCTATCAAAAAACCGGAGAAGCTTGGGGTTACAGAATTTAAAAACATGCCGCTCGATATATTGCGGCGATACATCGACTGGGGGCCGTTTTTCATTGCATGGGAGATGAAGGGGAAGTTTCCCGATATTCTTGAAGATAAAAAAGCCGGTACGGAAGCCAGGAAGTTGTTTGATGAAGCCAACAGGCTGCTTGATAGAATCATCAGCGAAAAACTTTTTACGGCTCACGGTATTGCAGGGATTTTCCCGGCAAACAGCATAGGTGACGACATTGAAGTTTACAAAGACGATACCCGCTCTGAGGTGAGTACCACATTTCATGCACTTCGCCAGCAGGCTAAAAAACGGAGTGGACAGCCAAACAAGGCACTTTCAGATTTTGTGGCACCAAAAGAGACCGGAATTACCGATTACATTGGTGGATTCGCCGTTACAACAGGGCACGGTGTGCTCGATCTGGTGAAAAAGTTCGAACAAGATCATGACGATTACAATGCTATAATGGTGAAAGCACTTGCCGATCGCCTGGCGGAAGCATTTGCTGAATATCTGCATCGGGAAGTACGAACCAACCTGTGGGGTTACGCTCATGATGAAGACTTTGACAACGAACAGCTTATCCGCGAAGAGTATGCAGGTATTCGTCCGGCACCGGGCTACCCCGCCCAACCGGATCACACCGAAAAACCACTTCTGTTTGATTTAATGGGTGTGCAGGATTCAACCGGAATTACCCTCACCGAACACCTAGCCATGAGCCCGGCCTCTTCGGTTTGCGGCCTCTATTTCGCACATCCGGAGGCGCAATATTTCAACCTTGGCAACATCACACGCGATCAGGTGGAGGATTATGCCGCAAGAAAAGGCATGA
>SLGA01000144.1 GCA_007123985.1 Balneolaceae bacterium
CTTGATCAGGGCTGGCTCACAGCCATGACAAACGTTGGCACCATGATTGATATTCCGGTTCCAATGTACATCATAGATCACCCAAGAGGTCTTGTTGTATTCGATACCGGAATGAGCGTGGATGTAGTTCCGGATAATGGAGCCGAATATTGGGGCCCGGTCTCACAGGCATTTATTCCATCAATGACACGCGACCAGGGAATTGATGAAAGGTTGCAACAAATCGGGAAATCTGCATCTGATGTTAAATATGTAATCCACTCGCATTTCCACCTTGATCATGCCGGTAACATCAGCATGTTTCCAAATGCTACACATATCGTTCGCAAAGCCGAATTGAAAAATGCATGGTGGCCGGAACAATTCCAGCGCGCTGCTTATGTGCTTGATGACTACATGGAAACCAGGAATTTTAACTTCATCGAATTGACGGATGATATGGATCTTTTCGGTGATGGCGCCATCGAACTGATTGATACCAAAGGGCATACACAGGGCCACCAATCCCTTATAGTGCGTCTGCCAAATACAGGTACAGTAATACTTGCGGCCGATGCTGCCTACATGCCTGAAAACCTTCAGGGTACAATTCCCGGAATTGTTTGGAATGTGCAGGAAGCTATGGAAGCCATCGAACGCATGAAGCTGATTCGCGACCGTGAAAATGGCGAAATCTGGCTTGGACACAGTATGGAGCAATTTCAGCAAAGACGCTTGCTTCCCGAATATTACGACTGATTTATTAATTAGCGCCAAAATTGAGCATCGGGTTTAAATGGTTGATTTATCCCGATGCTTAATTTCTTTATGAAGTTCGTTTCTCTCCCAATTCTACAAAAAGAAGTATGAATCTACTCATCCTGCTCGGAATTATTATCCTCATCTACTGGGTGGGCGGAATTTACTACGTAAGCAAAAAAGAAGACTGGACCTGATTGGTTATGGAAGAACTCTCAATTGGTGCATGGGCATGGTTCTGGTTGGTCTTTTTTATTGTAGGCACACTTGGCATTGGCTTCTACGCCATGACCAAAACCAAAACAGATGAAGATTTTGCAGTAGCCCGAAAGTCCTACGGTCCATATATCCTTATTCTTGCACTTGCATCTACCATTGCAAGCGGCTCCACATTTATGGGTATTCCCGGCCTCGCTTATGATAAAGGTTTCCCTGCGCTTTGGTATCCGGCCATTTATCCCATTGGTATCTACATTGGCCTTATTTTATCGGTACAATTAATTAAACGCGCAGGTGATGCATTCCGATCAAATTCCCTGCCAGAGTTTCTGGGTCAGCGTTTCGATAGTGATTTTTTACGTGTTGGTTTTGCATTATTGTCGCTACTGCTGATCTATTATGTAACGGCACAGGTTGTTGCCGCAGCAACAGCGTTTGAGGTGATGCTTGGCGTCGATTACCGATTGGGGGTAATAGTTACGGTTATTGTAATTGGTATTTACATCACCATTGGCGGTTCGCACGCCGATATTTTAACGGATGCATTTCAGGGCGGTTTGATGCTGCTGATTGCGTTGCTCATCACCGTTCTCTTCTTTCTTGGAACTGGAACTGAAGGTGGAGGAGCGGCAGGAATAAATGCAGCAATCGGCACACAGGATTCTTCCCTAACATGGGATAACTACTTCTCACCGGGCGATCCGATATTCGGAAGTTTATGGCTTGTTATCCTGATGTTTATCGCTCATTTACCATTTGCGATGAACCCTCATATAGGTAACAAAGCATTTGCATTGAAAGACTCTGCACAACTCCGAAAATTTCTCATCATGGCCATTCCCATCGGATCTATTCTTGGTTTTGCCGTGCTGGGGGGTTTGCATGCCAGAGCGGTTATTGGCCCAGACCTGAGGCCTGATGCAGCCATACCTGCCCTTTTTATTGAACTTTTTCCACCTGCACTGGCCGGCTTTCTGGGTATCGCAATCTTGTCTGCAATAATTTCAACCGCCGATGGACTTTTTGTTTCCATCGCCGTGATTTTCAGTAACGACTTGTACAGAAAAACCTTCTCCCATAAAATTCATCCAAATAAATCTCAAAAAGAGATTGAAAAGACAGCGCTAAACATATCACGAGTGGCAACGGTGATTACCGTGTTTGCAGCCATGTGGCTTGCCTGGAATCCGCCTGACTTTCTTGCCGTTTTACTATGGATTGGTGTGGGGGGAATTATGAGTGGTGCTGCCGGTCCGCTCGTGATCGGGTCGATTTGGCGACGATCAACCAAAGCGGGTGCAATTTCATCATTTCTTGTGGGAGTTATCAGTTACGCGGCCATGTGGTTAATTATCGGCTGGCAAAATCCGTTTGGAGCAGCCGGTGTATGTGTAATTCTTGCATCAATCGTAATGGTGGTTGTTAGCCTGTTTACCAAACCGATGCCCGAAGATAAGCTCAATGAAATCTTTTCACCGGTTCGAAAATAATATTCATCCAGCAAGGAGGAAAACCTCCTGAAACCATGATTCAGACAGCAGTACATGCAGAACTTAGCAACAAACAGATACAGTTTGGAATTAAGAGTGCGTATCCGTTTCGTAGGTTAATAGAGCGATATGAAAATGATGGTTACTTAACTATCTGGTACCCATGGTATTATGTTTCTGTGTCGGTTGAAATGGATACGTACTTGAAGAAAGGAATGGTGTACGGCGATCTGGTTGCAGTAGATTGTCTGAGGCCAGTGAAAGAACGGGTTTCGTCATACCCGGAAACAATTCCCTCTGATTTAACTGACGGAACGGTATTGAAAAGTAAAATAGATGAAACAGAAGCTTCAGAAGAAGCCGTTGATTTGATAAAAGGAATTGTACTGAGCCGAAATAAACTATTGAAGAATTATGAAGTGAAGGCAAAAATATGCCGCCTCTACTATCTGAAAACATTTGTGGTAAAATTAAAAGAGAGGCCGGTAAACGAGTGGATTTACATTGATGAACATTTCGAAGCGGCAGCAAAACTCCAATCAAGGCCCGAGATTTTATCATACATTCAAAATTTAAATATAGATTAGGAGATGGAAGAATCCTCAAACGTACATGAACTCACCCCTGTTCGAAGCTTGCTGTTCGTACCCGCCGGCAAACTGGATAAATGGGAAAAAGCTGAAAACTCCGGCGCTGATGTACTCTGCATTGATCTTGAAGACAGTGTTCCCCCTGGTGAAAAACGAAATGCCCGCTCAGAAGTGTTCGCCTTTCTGGAGCATGGTTCACAAAATCACCCTTTTATTACCCTCCGCATAAACTCGGTCGAATCTGATTTTGGTAAGAGTGATTTGGAGATGATTCGAGAACTTACAAAACCCGTTGGGGGGCTAATGGTACCAAAGCTCAGCGAATCGGGTTCTCTTGAAAAATTATCGAAACAGCTGATTATGTTTGAAAGAAAAACACAACTGATTCCCCTGATAGAGACAGCTCGGGCACTTGAAAATTGCAGGGCGATCATGAGCACAAATCTGGTAACCGGTGCAATTTTTGGCGGACACGATCTGGCCATGGAGCTCGGGTGTTCGAAAGATTGGGATGTGCTATCAGCATACAGATCAGATTTCATCCGGAGTGCGGGCGGATTGAACCTTTCGCTGATTGACATGCCCTGGTTTGGCCTTGATGATAATAATGGCCTCAGAGCCGAAACGCTCAACGCAAAGCGATTTGGATTTACAGCAAAAGCAGCAATCCACCCGGCGCAGATAGAAACGATTAATCGCGCCTTTATGCCAACCCGGCAGGAGATCGACGATGCCTCTGAAATGATTCGGGTGTTTGAGGGAGCAGGCGGCCATGCTGTGGCCTGGAGAGGTACCGTGCTTGAACCCCCGGTAATAAACCAGGCAAAACGCATGATGGAACGGGCGAAATATTTTGAACAAAAAATGTAAAGATCAGCAGATTAAAGTGGTAAAAAGCGATGAAAATAGATTTAAATGAAACCCATGAAGAACTCAGAAAAAGGGTTCGGGAAATCACCAAGAAATATCCGGATGCCTACTGGCAAGATCTGGATGAGAACAGAAAATATCCGTCAGAATTTGTGGATGAACTGAGCCGGAGCGGGCTGCTTTCAGTACTGATTCCAAAGGAGTATGGAGGTGAGGGCAGGTCACTAACTGAGGCCACCGTTGTGATGGAAGAAATTCAGGCAAATGGCTGTAACGGTGGTGTTTGCCATGCACAAATGTACATTATGGGTACACTTCTGAAGCATGGAAGCGAAGAGCAGAAGCAGCGCTTTTTACCAAAAATTGCCTCAGGCGAATTAAGGCTCCAAGTATTTGGCGTAACCGAAAAGCATACCGGAAGCGATACAACGAAACTCCGCACTTTTGCCAAAAAAGTAGATGGTGGTTATCTGGTGAATGGCCATAAGTTTTATATCGGCCGGGGCCAGTACTCTGATCTGATGCTTCTGCTTGCACGTACCACTCCGATTGATGAGGTGGAGAAAAAGGTAGATGGCCTTTCCACATTTCTTGTGGATATGCGAAAGGAGAAAGGCAAATCTCTGGATATTCGTCCAATCCGAACCATGATGAATCACTCTCTCACGGAAATCTACATCAACGATCTTTTTATACCTGATGAAAACCTGGTGGGCGAACTGGGTAAAGGGTTTCGCTATATATTAGATGGTATGAATGCCGAACGGCTATTGATTGCCTCGGAGTGTGTGGGGGATGCGAAGTGGTTCATCAACCGATCGGTAGAATGGGCCAATCAGCGCGAACTTTTTGAGCGGCCAATCGGGCAGAACCAGGGAATTCAGTTCCCGATTGCACGGGCATATGCATCGATGCTGGCCGCCGAAATGATGGTAAAAAAAGGATGTGCAATCTTTGAAGCCGGCAAAAAATGTGGCGAAGAGGCGAATACGTCACTCCTTCTGGCCTCAGAAGCTTCCTGGGAAGCTGCTAATGTGGCGATGCAAACCTATGGCGGCCGAGGTTTCGATGCCAATTTTGCCATTGAGAGAAAATTCCGTGAAACAAGACTCTACCAGGTTGCCCCGATTTCCAAGAATCTGATTCTTGCTTATCTTTCTGAACATGTTCTTGGGCTTCCAAGATCATACTAAACATATACTTATTTTGTAAAAAATGATTTTATGAATTTTCATCCTCTGAAAAATATCACTGTTATAAGCATTGAACAGGCTGTATCGGCACCGTTTGCAAGTTGCCGCCTGGCTGATGCTGGTGCCAGGGTGATAAAAGTTGAACGGGAAGGTACGGGCGATTTTGCACGGCAGTATGATGAGGTAGTGAATGGACAAAGCACCTACTTTACGTGGTTGAACCGCGGTAAAGAGTCAGTTCGGGTAGATATAAAATCGGAAGAGGGCCGATCACTGTTTTTGAATATAATTGCCAATGCTGATGTATTTATACAAAATCTTGCCCCCGGGGCTTTAAAAAAGCTGAACCTTCACAGCGAAGCACTGAGAAAAAATCACCCGGAGCTCATTACTTGCGATATCAGTGGATATGGTGAAGAGGGCGAATACGCAAAAATGAAGGCGTATGATAATCTTGTTCAGGCAGAAACCGGATTGATCGATGTGACCGGGGATGGAGATATGCGTGCAAAAACAGGAATCTCGATTGCAGATATCAGTACCGGAATGCACGCTTATGCAGCTATTCTCGAGGCTATACTCAATCGAAAAGAGACGGGTGATGGAGTGTCCATAAAAATATCGATGTTCGACTCCATGGCCGACTGGATGATGGTGCCCTGGCTGCATCAAAAGTATGGAGGAAAAGCCCCTGCGCGAACGGGTGTTCATCATGCTGCGATTGCTCCATATGGGCCGTTTAAAACTGAAGGTGGCCGGGAGGTGATGATAGGAATACAAAATGAACGCGAATGGGTGCGGTTTTGCAATGATGTGATGAATGGTGCAATCAACCCGGAAGTTGATCGGTTCAGCCGTAACTCGCTGCGTGTTGAAAACAGGGATGAGCTGAACGCACTTATCCAACGGAAGTTCAGTGAATTAAGTTATAATGATGTATTGCAGAGGTTGAAAGAGCAAAAAATTGCCTATGCAAGCTTGAACAGCATGGCTGAGTTTGTTGATCATCCGCAGCTACGGCTTACAAAAGTTGATTCGGAAGCCGGCACAATTGAAATGGCAAACCGCCCTGCAATTTTCTCCGGGTTTAATTCAACCTTTGGACCCGTGCCGGCACTGGGCGAACATGATGAAAAAATTAAAAAGGAGTTTGAAAAATGAGCTACGAAGAGTGGATTGGTAAATCGAAAGATCAGAGTGATTCAATGGCACCGGAACAGCTTCAACGGTTTGAGGCTATGATGGACAGAGACCCATCCGAAGTGCAGGCCGGCACTACGTTACCACCTTGCGCGCACTGGATCTATTTTACGCCGATGGAGAGACAATCGGATATTGCGGATGACGGGCACGCCAAAAAAGGAAGTTTCCTGCCGCCTGTGGATCTTCCAAAAAGAATGTGGGCCGGGGGAAAAATTCAATTTAAAAAGCCGCTTAAAACCGGTATCCCCGCTGATAAAAAATCGACTATCGTGAAGATTGAAGAGAAAGAAGGGACGAGCGGTAAGCTCTGTTTTGTGACGGTTCGCCATCAGATTAGTGCAACGGGTGCGGTTGCCGTTGATGAAGAGCAGCAGATTGTTTACAGGGAAGCATCCGAAGAGGGTGCGCACCCCATCAGAACCAAACCAATGGATATCGATTTCGACTGGAAAAAGAGCCGTGTGCTCACTTCAGCCGAACTGTTTCGGTATTCGGCACTAACGTTTAACGGCCATAAAATTCATTACGATTTTCCCTACACAACAGATCAGGAGGGATATCCCAACCTGATTGTTCACGGGCCCCTCCTGCTTACGCTGCTTCTGAATGCGTTCAAATCGAAATCTGACGGAAAAGTGATTGAAGAGGTAGATTATAAATCGGTCGGCCCGATCTATCTTGGTGAAGAGCTTACAATTACCAGTAAAGATGTGGACAATACAAAAGTGGAAATGAGGGTTTTGGGACCCGACAATAAAATCGCGATGATGGCACGTGTTAAATGGATCTATTCATGGAATCAATAAGCCGGAAGCTCTATTCACTGCTGAAAGAGAAGCCTGTTTCGGATAGTGATCTGAACGACACAAGGCTTTTTATGCTCGACTGGACAGGTTGTTTTGCAGGTGGTACAGCGACGCAGCAGGGTGAAATTTTGAGTGCATACAATACAAAATGGGCCGGCGAAGGGTTGTTGCAGAGTGTTTTTCTGATGGCTGCACAATCTCACATTACGGAGACAGACGATCTGCACAGAGGCTCGGTTACGCATCCTGCCTGCGTGGTTTTCCCGGTTGCATGGCAGCTATCTCGCTTTCTTAAAAAGAATCTACACGATTGTTTGGTTGCATCGCTGCAGGGTTATGAGGTGATGTGCAGAGTGGGTGAAGCTGTTGGTCCGGGCCACTATAAGATATTTCACAATACGGCCACAACCGGTGTGTTCGGAGCAGCAGCAGCTGCCTCTTTTCTTCTGCAGCTCAGTGAAGGTCAGTTTGTATGGGCAATGGGAAATGCCGGTACACAAGCAGCCGGTCTCTGGCAGTTTAATGAAGATGCCACTATGAGTAAACACCTCCATGCTGGGCATGCCGCCGAGGCCGGTTTGAAAGCAGCACTGCTGGCAGCTGAAAACTTTACGGGTACAGAAAAAATAGTAGAGGGTGAAAAAGGATTTTTTGCCGGCCTCTGTCCCGACCCGGAACCTGATGCAGTGCTGAAACCATCAAAAGGATGGAAACTAAGTGAGACATCCATCAAACCATATCCATCCTGCAGGCATACCCATCCCGCAATTGATGCTGCACTTGCTATTCGGTCTGAGATGGAGTTGGCCGGAGTCCATACAAGTGAGATCGGCTCGATTGAGATAAAAACCTACGAAACGGCACTTCGGTTTACAGATAATCCATACCCCAAGTCAACATTTGCGGCAAAATTCAGCATTCAATATTGTGTATGCCTGGCCCTGGAGAAGGGATTCCCGATGCTGCTCCACTTTGAAGGAGATGAACTTCTGGAAAGCAGTTCTTCAGTACTGATCCAAAAAACATCGGTTTTGGCTGATGATGGTTTCAATACGGCATACCCAAAAAACTGGGGTGCTCAGATAAAGATAAAAACCGGCAGCAGGGTATTTAAAGCCGATATAAAATCAGCTAAAGGCGACCCCGAAAATCCGTTATCGGTTGAAGAGATGGTGAAAAAGTATGCAGGTTTGATGACATATGCCGGCGTTAAAAAAAGCCTCTCAGAAAATCTGTCTGAATGGATTTTAAAGGCTGATGGCAGTACACATATACCGGAATTAATCATAAAATAAAGCATAGTACCATGACGAAAGCAAAAAATTATATAAACGGTAAATGGGTGGATGGCTCACTCGGAACACTTGATATGGTTAACCCATCTTACGATACAAAAGCAGGTGAAATAGCCAGAAGCGGGAAAGAGGACGTGGATGCAGCCGTGAAAGCGGCACGATCTGCTTTCGAGGGAGCCTGGGGCAAAACTTCCGCTGAGGACCGCGGGCGATTACTATATCAGGCAGCCCAGATTTTGTTGGACCATGTAGATGAACTTGCCGAACTGGAATCGAAGGATACAGGCAAACCCATGAAACAGGCCAAGACCGATGCCACCCTGATTGCACGATATTTTGAATTTTATGCCGGCGCTGCTGATAAATTTCATGGTGACACGATACCCTTTAAAGATGGTTATACAGTATATACACAGCGCGTGCCTCTTGGGGTAACCGGGCATATCATCCCATGGAATTACCCTTTGCAGATGACGGGAAGAACCCTTGCCCCTGCACTGGCAGCCGGTAATGCTGTAGTTTTTAAACCGGCCGAAGATGCTTGTCTTGCTGTTGTGAGAGCGTTTGAGCTGATTTCAGAGCTGGACTTTCCTGCCGGAGCATTGAATCTGGTAACGGGCCTTGGCCAGGAAGCAGGTGCAGCACTAGCCAACCACCCGGGAATTGACCACATGGCTTTTACCGGCTCGCCCGAAGTGGGTATTGAGATCATGAAGAATTCGGCCAATCACATACGTCCGGTTCTGTTGGAGCTTGGCGGCAAATCTCCGCAGGTAATCTTTAATGACGCCGATCTGGATGCTGCACTGCCTGTGGTGGTGAATGCAATTATTCAAAATGCCGGACAGACTTGCTCTGCCGGATCGCGTCTGGTAATCCAGGAAGACATTCACGACGATTTTGTGGATAAGCTGATCGAACGGTTTAAAAAAATTAAGGTTGGCGCGGCAGATTCTAATCCCGATATCGGACCGATCATCAACAAAAAGCAGCTGAAACGAGTTGAAGATTTTGTGAAACGGGCTGAAGAGTCTGGTGCAACCATTCTGGCACAGGCTGAAAAACCAAAAGGCAATGGATATTTCTTTCCACCAACGCTGATGGGCCGGGTTAACAATGACAGTTACATTGCTCAGAATGAAGTATTTGGGCCGGTACTTGCGGTAATTCCATTTAAAGATGAAGCGGATGCCATTCGCATAGCCAACGATGTAGAATATGGATTGATTGCCGCCTTATGGACAAAGGATAACGGGCGTGCTCACAGAGTTACCAATGCCATCCATGCAGGCCAGGTTTATGTGAACGGGTACGGTGCGGGCGGCGGTGTTGAGCTGCCATTTGGTGGTATGAAAAAGAGTGGTTTTGGCCGCGAAAAAGGGTTTGAAGCCATGTACGATGTAACTGCAGTAAAAACAGTTGTCATTAATCACGGGTAATCTTTAAACAGAAAAGTTCATCAAAAATATCATCATGAAAAGTTTACAACTGACCAATTTTGGCGAACCGCTGCAGTGGGCTGAATCAGAAACACCGGTACCCAGAGGCAACGAAGTGCTCTTAAAAGTTAATGCATGTGGTGTATGCCATTCTGACCTGCACATCTGGGAAGGATACTACGAACTTGGGAATGATGAACGGATGTATATTGCCGATCGCGGTGTGAATCTGCCCCTTACGATGGGGCATGAAGTTGTGGGTACGGTTGTGCAGGCCGGTGAAGGTGTGAAAGGAGCTAAAGAAGGTGATCTTCGCTTGATCTACCCATGGGTGGGGTGCGGTGAATGTAAATATTGTAATTCCGACCGGATGCATATGTGCCTGTCGCCGGGATCACTTGGAGTATTTAAGGACGGCGGTTATAGTGACTACATTTTGGTTCCGCATGAACAGTACCTTGTAGATATTGATGGATTGAAACCTGAAAATGCCTGTTCCTATGCTTGTGCGGGTTTAACCGCCTACAGCGCTTTAAAAAAAATGATGCCGTTGGAAGAGGATGAATCTATGGTAATTATCGGTGCCGGCGGACTCGGCCTGATGGCTATGCAGGTTCTCCGGGTGCTAACATCAGCCAGGGTAGTAGTGATTGATCTGGATGATAATAAGCTGGCAGCTGCCGGTAAAATTGGAAACTTTACTACCATCAATTCAAAAAATGAAGACCCGGTTGATCGTGTAATGGAATTGACAAACGGGAAAGGTGCATCCGCTATTGTTGATTTTGTGAATAATGAAGCTACATCTACTGCTGCTTTTTCTATGCTTCAAAAGAACGGAGTTATGGTGATGGTAGGTTTGTTTGGCGGCAAACTTACATTTTCGAATCCTGTAGTAGCTCTAAAAAATCTCACAATACGAGGTTCTTACACAGGCAGCCTCTCCGAACTGCGCGAACTCATTGATATTGTCAGGGAAAAGAAGCTGAAATCTATTCCTGTTAAAACCTACAAACTGGATGCTGCTGATGAGTTACTGGCAAAAGTGAAAAGAGGCGAAATAACAGGCCGAGCTGTTGTAACCCCCTGAAGTAATTTTATTCTACGGTATCCGGGTTTTTAAAATTTTTGCTGTAAAGTATGGAATGAGTATGTTTCCTCAGTTTTAATTCAACCAAAACCAATCATACATATCTATGAAAATTGTATTTAAAACGGTGCTGATGCTGCTGCTTGCATCGGCCGCCCTGTTTGCTCAGGATCGCCCTCATGTGTTTGAAGGCGCGGAGATCATTACCATAACCGGTGAAACCATCTCAAATGGTGTGCTTGTTGTAGAGAACGGGGTTATAGCAGCGGTTGGGGCATCCGGTGAAGTATCCATTCCTCAAAATGCCGAACGGGTAGATGTTACCGGCAAAGTAATTATGCCCGGAATTGTGGATACCCACTCCCACATCGGCGAAGGTGATGGTGGCGACCGTTCAGCAGCTCTCCACCCCGATGTTCGCATTCTTGATACCATCGACCCGAGAAGCAAAACGTTTCGTAAAGCTGCATCTGGCGGGGTAACTTCGGTCAACATTATGCCCGGCTCAGGTCTGCTGATGAGTGGGCAGACTGTCTATGTGAAAACCAAGCCTGCAAACACCATCGAGGAGATGCTGATTGTGGTTGATGAGGAAACGGGAATTTACGGTGGCCTGAAGATGGCCAACGGAACCAATCCGCTTCGCGCTGACGGTACTCCGGGTACCCGTGCTAAATCGGCAGCGCTAGCTCGTGAACTTTTTGTAAAAGCTCAGGAATACAAGGCAAAAGTAGATGCTGCAAATGGTGATACTGAGCAGATGCCATCGCGAGACCTTCAGATGGAAACCCTGGTTGAAGTATTGGAAGGAAAACGGATTGTGCACAATCACACACACCGCCATGATGATATCTTAACAGCCATTCGCCTGGCCGAAGAGTTTGGCTACCGGATGGTACTGCAACATGTGAGTGAAGGGTGGAAAGTAGCTGAGGAGATTGCAAACTCTTCTGTAATAGGCTCATCAATCATCACGCTCGATTCCCCCGGTGGCAAGATGGAGGCAATCAACTTGTTGAATATTAACGGTCGCGAACTTGAAAAAGCAGGTGCACCTGTAGCCTTTCATTCGGATGATCCGATTGTGGATTCACGTTTTCTAATACGCTCGGCTGCACAAGCTGTACGGGAGGGTATGAGCCGTGAAGGAGCACTGCAGGCACTCACAATTGCAGGTGCAAGAATGATGGACATCGAAGACCGGGTAGGTTCGCTCGAACCAGGAAAAGATGCCGATTTTCTGATTCTTTCGGGCGACCCCTTCAGTGTGTACACACATGTGGAGCAGACCTGGATTGAAGGTGAAAAAATCTGGGATCGTGATAACCCTGAAGATCGCATCTATGCTATTGGCGGTTATGAAATTTTCCGTGCATCGGCCAACTACCACATTCACATGGAGGGCCACTAATCATGAAAATTAAACGAAACAGAAACCGGTTCATGAAACAATTTACTCTGCTTGCTGCCGCATTATGTGTGCTTAGCTCGCTCTCTTTAACTGCGCATGCTCAAATTGCCGTGAAAGGCGAAATGGTATATACCATGGCTGGCAATCCGATCCCGAATGGAGTGGTTCTCATCAATAATGGCGTGATAGAACGGGTAGGTTCTGCCGATCGCATCGATATACCGGAAGCTTATGAAATACACGAGGCTAAAATTGTAACCCCGGGTTTGATTGATGCCCGTACTGTTGTGGGGCTTGCCGGATATTACAATCAGGCGCACGATCAGGATCAGCTTGAAACATCCAATGCCGTGCAGCCCGAACTGCGTGCTATAGATTCGTACAATGCCCGTGAGTTTTTGGTTGGCTATCTGCGTGGAGAGGGGATTACCACTATCCACACTGGCCATGGTCCCGGTGCGGTAATCAGCGGGCAGACTATGATAGCAAAAACCACCGGCAGAACCGTTGATGAAGCTCTTGTGGATTCTACTACCATGCTTTCCATAACGATGGGGCCAAGTGTTCGCAGTAATTTCAGTTCACCCGGAACCCGGTCTAAAGCGGTGGCCGTTCTTCGGCAGGATCTGATCAGAGCACAGGCGTATGCCGAAAATCGATCATCGGGCGAGGTTAGCAGCCGCGACCTGAAAATGGAAGCACTTGCTGATCTGCTTGATGGACACGTTAAAGCTCTTGTATCAGCTCATACCGCAAGTGATATAATAACAGCACTGCGAATTCAAAGGGAATTTGGTTTCAGTATGGTACTTGAAGGAGCATCGGAAGCGTATCTTGTGATCGATGAAATAAAAGAAGCCGGAGTTCCTGTGGTGATTCACCCAAAAATGATCCGGCCATTTGGTGAAGCCAAGAATTCCAGTTTCGAAA
The DNA here is from genome assembly GCA_007123985.1 of Balneolaceae bacterium. GTDB lineage: Bacteria > Bacteroidota > Rhodothermia > Balneolales > Balneolaceae > Rhodohalobacter. The sequence goes on from SLGA01000144.1 coordinate 13,275, forward strand.
CGGCTGCCAAACTGCATGAAGCCGGAATCCCCGTAGTTTTCCAGAGTGGTTTTGAAGGATACGTTCCAAAGAGCCGTATTGCCAAGTTTGAAGCTGCCATTGCTGCTGCAAACGGACTTGGAATGGAAAATGCACTCTATGCACTTACAATGGGTGCAGCTTCCGTTTTGGAAATTGATGACCGTGTTGGTTCACTCGAAATCGGTAAAGATGCAGACCTTGTTCTTTTCGATGGCGACCCTTTCGAATATCTTACCAATGTTGATGCCGTAATCATTAACGGGGCTGTGGTGCATACAAGAGAGTAGTAAACTTTTTGCTGTGCATTTCTATGAAAATCATTACAACCTCTGTCAGGCTATTTTAGCCTGCAGAGGTTTTTAATGAGCAATGAGATACATTTCAGGCATGCCTCAAAATCTTATCCATCTTTTTCCCTTTTGCCAGTTCATCCACTAATTTATCCAGATATCGTACTTGTTTGGTGATTGGATTTTCTATCTCTTCAATCCGATAGCCACAAATTACGCCAGTAATTTGTTCAGCGTTTGGATTCAGCTCGGCCTGCTCAAAAAATGTTTTGAATGGTACATTTGCCTCGATCAGTTGTTCAATCTTTTTTGGATCGAAACCGGTAAGCCATTCAATTACCTGATGTAACTCTTCAACGGTTCTTCCTTTTCTCTCAACCTTTGTTACGTAATGCGGATAAACAGACCCAAAGGTCATGTTTGCCATGCGCTCATTATGCTCGGGTGTTGTTTTCATGGATTCTCCTTTTCAAATCAGTTTCATCTTTTTATGATTAATAATCACAACTGCCAAAATCCGGCTGATGGATAATTGAACATGCAATCGCTGCCAGTTTGCAGCTTCAAGACAGATGAGACCAGTTCCTGAATATATTGACGTCACACTGTGATCGCAATGCCATAAATTTCAGAATTAGTTTGAAGATTTATTCCTGAAAAATTCCATGAATGCATAGACAGAAAGACCTCCGGTAAACAGTGCACCAAGGCCAAAGATTATTCGGCCGAAGAGAGTGTTCAGCGCGTCCGGTAAAAGCGGAATGCCGCCACTGATCTCACTCCCGAAAAAGACCACATAAAAGCCAAATGCAGACAAAAGAAGACAAATAACACCACCCGCAAGGGATGAGATTCTGCTGTTGCTTCGTGTGCTACCAAATGAGATTTTTATGGCCATCGATTATTTTATAATGAGTGATCGGATACTGGAATATTCGAAATTTTTACTGATAAGCAAACAGCTGTTCTGAATGGATTCTCGAGTTGAAACAAGACATTCGATAGAAATTGCCAATTTGGTGGTGCTCTGCAAACAGGCGGCCGGCAGGTTAGTCGAATTGATGCCGATGAACGCGCTGTTCAACCCCTGTGTTCTTTTAAATCAAACCGTGAGAAAAAACTCAATGGTTGCCCTCTTTTTTCGTATTTTTCTTGATTTGAAATCAGTCGCAAAACATGCCCCAAACGGATATAAATCCATCAAAATCTGCCGACAAAAAAAGCTCCCGTGCTGCCGAAAGGCCTATTGTGGTGAAGGGAGCGCGTGTCCACAATCTCAAAAATATTGATGTAGAAATACCCCGAAATAAGCTCACCGTAATAACCGGGGTGTCGGGTTCAGGAAAGTCGAGTCTCGCGTTCGATACGATTTATGCTGAGGGACAGCGCCGATATGTGGAGAGTCTTTCAAGCTATGCACGGCAGTTTTTGGAGCGAATGGATAAGCCCGACGTGGACCATATGCATGGTATCTCTCCGGCCATGGCCATTCAGCAGAAAACCACGAGTAGTAATCCGCGCTCAACGGTGGGTACATCTACCGAAATTTATGATTATGTGCGGTTGCTGTTTGCGCGTATTGGCAAAACTATTTCACCCGTAACGGGTAAAGTTATTAAGAAGGATAGTCCGGGCAGTATCATAAACGAACTTTTTGAGCAGTTTGATGAAAAAACCCGGTTTTACGTTCTCTTTCCGTTGCAGCTGAGGGATGGCAGAGATCCCTCCGATCAGCTGGATGTTCTGAAAGAAAAAGGGCTCACCAGACTGATTAATATTGAAGAAGAACAAATTGTCGATCTGACGAGGGATGAATTTAAACCCGAAACAATCGATGAAAAAAGGTACAGAGTTCTGGTTGACCGCCTCGCCGTAAAGAAAGATGATGCTACCCGAAGCCGCATTGCAGAATCCATAGAGACAGCATTTCGGGAAGGGAACGGTCGCTGCAGAATAAAAATAAGAGATGGCGTAGAGCTGGCTTTTAGCGAAAGGTTTGAAGAAAATGGGGTTGAATACCTGGAGCCTTCACCGCAAATGTTTTCTTTCAATAATCCATATGGTGCCTGCGATTCTTGCGAAGGTTTTGGCAAAGTTTCCGGTATCGACGAAGACCTGGTAATTCCCGATCACGATAAATCAATACGCGCAGGGGCAGTTGCGCCGTTCGATTCACCCAAATTCAGTGCGTACCTCCGCGATTTTGTTCGAGTTGCCGCCAAAGAGCAAATCCCCATTGATGTGCCCTACAAATCGCTCAGCAAAGAGGCAAAACGTATTTTGTGGAACGGAAAAGATGGGTATGCAGGTATCCGCGGATTCTTTGAAGATGTAAAAGATCAGTTCTATAAAGTGCACATGCGTGTTCTCTACTCACGCTACCGCGGTTACAGCCGCTGCCCGGAGTGTGAAGGTTATCGAGTGCGGCGAGATGCACTCTACGTAAAAATTGACGGCCTTCACATTGGTGAAGTCACTGAGATGACAATTGGGTACGCCCGCGAATTTTTTGACAAACTAAAAATCTCAGAATACGAGCAATCTGTAGCTGGCCAGATTCTTTACGAAATTCGAAAAAGGCTTAAATATCTTGATGAAGTAGGCCTGGATTATCTCACGCTCGACCGCCTCACAAATACGCTAAGCGGTGGTGAGTCGCAGCGAATCAGTCTCGCAAATTCACTAGGAAGTTCTCTGATTGGGAGCCTGTATGTTCTGGACGAGCCAACCATCGGCCTTCATCCGCGCGATAACGACAGGCTCATACGCATTTTAAAGTCTCTCAGAGATATCGGGAATACAGTCTTGATTGTTGAGCACGATCCCGAAATGATGAAGGCATCGGATAATATGATCGACATAGGCCCTTTTGCAGGAACGCACGGCGGCGAGGTTGTATTTGCAGGCCCTTATTCTGAATTACTGAAAGCGAATACACTTACCGGCAAATATCTATCCGGCCGTATGGAAATTCCTGTTCCCAAAAAACGGCGAAAAGGTAATGGAAAATCATTGCTGGTAGAAGGTGCATCAGAACACAATCTGAAAAATATTGACGTGGAATTTCCTCTCGGCAAGCTGGTTTGTGTAACCGGGGTTTCGGGTTCGGGTAAGTCAACACTGGTGCACGATACACTGTATGCTACCATTCAGAAAAAAATTGGTACATGGAAAGAGAGAGTGGGCCGGAACCGTGGAGTGAGCGGTATTCGCAATATTGAGTCGGTAGAAATGGTGGATCAAAGTCCGATTGGCCGTTCTACCAGATCAAACCCCGCCACCTACACCAAAGCATTCGATGGTATTCGTGATTTGTTTGCGAACTCACGCCAGTCAAAAATTATGGGATACACACCCGGCCACTTCTCATTTAATGTACCGGGTGGCCGCTGCGAGACGTGCCAGGGAGAGGGCGTTCAGAAAATTGAAATGCAGTTTATGGCCGATATTGAACTGGTCTGCGAAGAGTGCGGCGGAACACGGTTCAGGAAGGATATTCTTCAGGTAAAATATCGCGGACAGAGTATTCACGATGTTTTGGAGATGAACATTAGTGATGCGATTGAGTTTTTTGTTGATGAGATAACCATCATAAAAAAACTGCAGCCGATGGAAGATGTGGGGCTTGGCTACTTACGGCTGGGGCAGAGTGCAACAACGCTCTCCGGTGGGGAGGCGCAGCGTGTAAAACTTGCCAAGTTTCTATCGAAAACGAACACCGAAAAAACACTCTACTTTTTTGATGAGCCCACAACCGGCCTTCACTTCGAGGATATTGCCAAACTTCTGAAATCGTTCAATGAACTCGTTGATAACGGGCACTCCGTGATAATCATTGAACACAATCTGGATGTGATGAAATCAGCTGACTGGATTATTGATGTTGGCCCTGAAGGCGGTTTTCGTGGTGGGCAAATTGTGGCAACCGGAACTCCGGAGGAAATTGCAGGTATTGAAGAAAGCCACACCGGCCGCTTCCTGAAAGAAGTTCTATAATGAAGAGCACGCGGATGAATAACTATCCGTTTTTTTACAGATATTAGAGGGCTTAACATAGCCATCCTATTGATTTACAGATTTCATGAGGTTTTATAACAGAGTATTATTTACAGCGATTTTCTTTCTGATAACAGGATTAACCACGGCATCCGCTCAGGTGGAGTTGCAGAGAGTTTCCACAACCGAGAGAGCGGATGGACAGGGAATTGTTGTGCGATATCATTTAACCCAAATACCCGATTCATTCCGTGTATCGCAACCTGAAGTGAACCGAATTGAAATGGTACTCTTTTCGATGGGTTTAAATACAGAGAGTTTGATTCCGGTTTCCGTAACGTCTCACATCGAAGAGCTGGATCTTTATAACCTCCTCAGCGGAGTCGGAACGGATCTTTACATTGCAGAAGGAACCTTTTTTGTTGCGGATGCCTACCCTGATGTAAACGGGAGGGATGTGTTACTTTCGCTTCGGTTTGCTACTGAAGAGGAAGCTGCTGCAAGGGCTGGTGTGGTAACTACGGATGTGCCATCTGAAGAGGATGTAACGGAAGCAATTCTTGAAGAAGAACCTGCACTTGAAGAACCGGCACCCCCACGTACTTCAGAGCACAAACGATTGCCGCTTACATTTGGGGTGCAGGGTGGGCTCAGTATCTCAAATGTTTTTAATGCATCATTCAATCGTGATGCCCGCCAGGGTATGACCTTCGGATTTACTATTGATATTGGCCTTCCATATAGATTGCCGTATGGTGTAAAGCCTTCCATTCAGACAGGTGTTCACTACACCGAAAAAGGGTTTGATAACCCAAGTGCCCGTTTTGAGGGTGTATCCATTGAGTTTGATTACATGGAAGTTCCAGTACTGGCGAAATTCAACTACGACCTGGCATACGGCTTGTCACCATATGTGCTTTTAGGGCCCTATATCGCTTTTATGGTAAGCGCTGAGCGCGTTCGGGAAGATGGAAGCCGGCGCGATCTGGATGACTCAACCCGCGAAGTAGATCTTGGCCTGATGGGTGGTATCGGTCTTGATTTCAGAGTTGGAGATACCATTTTGAATACACAGATGCGAGGTTCATTCGCTTTTTCTGATCTGCAGAAAGATGAGTTTACTGATGGTGAAAAACACTTTTATATGGCACTGGTGCTTGGCTTTCGGTTTTAATTAATCTTCATCACTCCCCGGGGTTATGCTTAAACAATTCGCAACGTTAAACGCAAAAATATGGTGGCGCTCACTGGCGGGAGTGGAGATTGCGGCTATGCTTTTCTACTCAGTGTTTCTGTTGCTTATTTTGGGGCAGTTTCTTGGCGTTATTTTGATTCTCATCTTCATGGATGATGTGGAACAGGCCCGCCAGTTTTATGAATGGATCACCGAAGACATTCAGTATACCGCTCACCTGCTCTTTTTAAATTCGCTCTTCTTTTCCCAGATTTTTTTTGTGAAAATAAACCGGCTGCAACTCAATGAAAACCGAAAGCTACTCTCGTTTGGTATGTCGGCCAACCGACTGGCCTGGTTTCTCAATCTGGCCGGTTTTTTACATCCGCTCAACGTGATCTTTCTCTTTGTTTGGCTGATATACCTTATCAGCATGGCCGGTTCAGCTTCGCATATTGCAATGGTTTCGCTGCTTGTGTTTGTAAACTACGGCGTAATCAGTTCACTGAAGTGGCGATTCCGCATATTTTCGGCTGAGCGATTTAAACATGTAAGTGCTGTTGTAGGTACATTTGTACTCTTTTTCATCCTCATCGCTGTATATCTCGATTTTACACCATACATCAGCTCACCCAATGTGGCAGCAGAATTTCTGAATCCCTGGCTTGTGTACACTCCGGGTTATCTTTATTACTACGCCGGAAATTTGCTCACATCTACAGCGATACACTACTTTCTTATCGCACTGCTTCTCTTTCTCTTTGTAGTTGTAAATCGCGATATGATGCTCAACACAAAAGCGGCACTTCTGTCGCCGCCGCAAACAACATCAGGTATTCAGAAAAAGAGTCAGTTGTCACTTTTCATCAAGTGGCTGGGCCATGAGGGCGGCAAATACTTTCATGCTGTATGGAGCCACAAATACAGCAAAATTCAGCTACTTATAACCTATGTCTTCGTAATTCCCTATATCGTGTTTTTGGGCAACGATACCTATGTAATCGGGGTATTTTTGACACTGATTCCAATCATTTTCCTGATGGTAATGCTAACCAATATGTTTGGTTTCGAAAACCGCGAAATTCTGCTTTCCCTGCAGTTACCCATCCCCATGGAAACAATTGTGAGAGAACGTGTAAAAACGGCTCTTCTGATTTGCCTTGCCGGCTCGAGCATCGTGTTGATTTTGGTGCCAGTGTTTATTGAATCAATACCTGCAATGCTGCAGATACATCTGGGGATCATCCTCATATCGCTCGCTTTTTTACACTACATTCTAAGGAGCAGCATCAACAACTACAAAAGAATTGAAGAGGTGAGTGTGATGTCGGTTTCAAACCCGGTATTGCCGGCATCTATTACATTTACATCGGTTTTTATTGTGATGATTATCGGAGTTTTCACATTTTTTGTTATTGAAAGCTTTGTCTGGTATCACATTGCTATTCTTACTGCTGTGAATCTTATTCTATTAATCAGTTTCAGGAGAAAACTGGCTCGAATATCCGAACCATTTAACCAAAAGGTGATTCCAAAATTATGGAACGAGCTTTAATTATCAGTAATCTTACAAAGTCATACGGGAAGGGTCCTGTTTTGAAGAGCCTCAATCTTGAAGTGCCTGCGGGTGCTATTTTTGGATTGATAGGGCCAAATGGGGCGGGGAAGAGCACATTGATCGGGATATTGACCGGATTGCTTACATACGATGAAGGACAGATTACGATCAACGGCCTGGAGCTGAATAAAAGCAACGAAGTAGAGATCAAAAAAGATGTATCCTCAGTACTGCAACCGCCTCTGTTGTTCGAAAATTTTACGAGTGTTGAATTCATCCACTATATCTGCGAGATGTACAATGAAGTACCTGATGATCTCGAAAGCAAAATCAATTCACTTTTCAGTTACTTTGAAATTGAGGAGTTCCGCCATGTTCAGGCAAAGCAGTTATCCTCAGGAAGCAGAAAAAAACTCTCCTTTTGTGCAGCCATACTTGTGAATCCCAAACTTCTGTTTCTGGATGAACCGTTTGAAAGCGTGGATGTGATTTCCATTGGGCGTATGAAAACAATAATTCGAAAGCTAAAAGAGCGCGGCACTTCCATATTCATTACAAGCCATATACTCGAAGTGGTGGAAAATCTTTGTGATGATATTGCCATTCTGCATAATGGTGTAATCGTAGCCTACCTTGATTCCCGATCACGACGGAAGCTGCAAAAGGATTCAACACTAAGCGAAATATTTGAGCAGTATGTGGGTATTAGCAAGGCGAATGATGCAGAAATTGACTGGATTTAACTATTTAACGCGAATACGAGATAAGAATGATGATATTTGGTTAAATACGTCAAATTGTGCTCTTTTGGACTTCCATTAGATTTATTCAAATTGACTAAGCATTCATTTTATCTCGAACTCACATTATTTATTTATAAATGTAAAGTTTACGAGCACAAACAGAGCAGCAGCTAAAGCTGTAAAGTAAAATGTGCCGTCCAGGCTGAAATGAAGATAAACCAGCCCGAGAAGGTACGGCCCGAGTGCCTGCCCAAATCGCATAACCATCCAATTAATTGAAAGGAATGCCGCCCTGTAATCTTTGGACGCGTGGCTTGTGAGCAAATTTAAGATACTTGGGATATTGATACCCTGTGCCACTCCAAACAAGGCAATAGGCAGAGCAAAATGCCAGATATTTGAAATGAACGGTATAGAGAGAAAAATGATGAAGTAGAGGATGGATGCGATCCTTATCAAAATGGTTTCACTAAAACGAAGCGTAAGCCTGCCAAGCTGGGCAGAAGTAACAGCCGTTATCAGCGAAGAGCTGGATAGAATCAGCCCGATCATCAGAGCACTTTTGCCAAAACGCTCATCCAAAAGAATGGTAAAAAAAGTGATATAACCACCATAAAGCATGATAAATGTGAGAAACATGCCGGCAAAAAGCGCAAATACTTTCTTTGATTTCAATGAGCTGCCGATTTCATTGAAATAGAGATTGAGGTTCATCCCGCCGCTCAGATTGCTTGGCCGGAGAAATTTCAGCGTAAAAAGCCCTACCGGAATAGCCAGAATAGAGAGGAAAAATGGAAAATGCCACCCAAGAAGTGCCAGTGCACCGCCTATTGCAGGGTATAATGCTGTACCTACACTTAAAACACTGCCGTTATATCCCATCACTTTAGCACGATCGTTGCCTGAATAGAGATCGCCGATAAGTGTTAGGTTTAACGCACCAAGTGATGCACTGCCCATGCCCTGGAAAACCCTGAATAGTAACAGCTGTTCAAAAGAAGTGGCAAATGCACAAGCGGTGCCGGCTATTCCGAACAGAAATAGAGATGGAACAAGAATTCGTTTACGCCCATAGCGATCTGCCAAAACACCAAGAATGGGTGTAAGTACAATACCGGGAAGTGTAAAAAATGTAATCAGAAGCCCGATTTTATCTCCGGATACTTCCAATGAACGCGAAATAGAAGGGAAAGCAGGTGCTATGCTTGATACTCCCATTACTGCTGTTAATGTAACCCCAAATATCACATAGAGGTTAACATCCTTTAAAAGGGAAGTTTTTCTTGATTGGAAATCCAAGAGCTTAGAGTATCATTTATTTATGAAGGATGAAGTTGGAAGACTCAAACAAATTGGTCTTTTAGTATAAAGCAACAGTTTTTGCCAGCCTGGGTTTTAACAACAGTAGCAGCCTGATCATTTAACAAAATGTTTAACTGTTTCTGTTGTTTCTGAAAAAAAATTTAAACAAGTTAACATTTATGCACGAAGAATATGGCGCTTCTTTGATACGTAAACGTTTTAGGGTTATAAGCTCAGAAAAAAAAGTAAATTACAGGTAATTACAACTTTTGATTGTAAAAGAAACAATTCTAAAAAACATCAACTCTCAGCAGTATCTTGTTGAGATTGCACATACACAAAATGAAATTGATGAAGCATTACGCCTTCGTTTCGATGTGTTCGGAAAGGAGCTGAATCGAAATTTTTCGTTTACCGGTTCTAAAGACCACGATATTTATGATGATCAGAGCCATCATCTGATTGTAAGGCACAACGATTCCGGCAGTGTAATTGGCACCTATCGCCTTCAAACAATGGAAATGGCCAATATTGCTAAAGGTTTTTACACCCAAAAACGATTTTATATAGAACAGTTGCCAACGGATGTTCTGGAAAATGCTGTGGAAGTTGGCAGAGCGTGTATTCATCCGGACCACAGAAACGGACGAGTTCTGTTTTTGCTATGGAAAGGGTTGGCCGGGTATCTCGAATATTTTAAAAAAAGATACCTGTTTGGTTATTCTGCATTGGATACAACTGACCCTGAAATTGCCATGAATACTTACAGATATCTTTGTGATAATGGCCATCACCACGGGGCGTACAGTGTTGGTGTAAAAGAACCCTATCAAATAAACAGCATCAGCTCAAACGGAGACGGAGAGACAGATATTCCCTCTTTGCTGAGAAACTATCTCCAGGTTGGCACAAAAGTTTGCAGTATGCCCGCACACGATGTGGAATTGAACATCATTCATATAATGATACTTCTGGACATCGAAAACATATCCGACCGAACAAGAAAACTGTTTTTTGGATCATAAACTTTTTTCTCAAC
>SLGA01000305.1 GCA_007123985.1 Balneolaceae bacterium
ACATCCGGGCGCTTTTGTGCAATCCATGCAAGTCCTTTTCTGAATGTAGGTTTATCTTTTGAAAACGGTACAATTTTTCCTTCAGGGTAGATAAAAAGTGAGGAGTTTGGACGATCAAAAGAATCCACTGCATAACGTAGTGATTTAACGGCAGAACGCGGATTTTCAAGGTTCACGGAAAAAGCACCAATATTCTTGAAAAAAGAGTGCTGTTTCAATTGCTTGTCTTCCATCATGGCACGAGCGTTCTGGTGGAAAACTTTTTGGTTGAGTAAAAGCGGTATCAGCCCGTCCCACCAGGAGGAGTGGTTGAGATAGTAGATCGTTTTACTCTCTGAGGCCGGTTTATAGTTTTGAGAGATCCATACCCTTTTAAAACGCCTTCTGAAAAGAAGCCTCACGTAGATGTCGAAAATCGTAATGAATGAGCGAGATTCATTCGCTGGTATAAATTCAGGATTATTCAATTTGAGCAGATTTTCAGGGATAGTTATTTGGAATTTTTCGGAGAATAAAGGTACTATTTTTTCTCTATTGATAGGATAGTGGTGATTCCATTTAACCATTTCGAAGAATGTTGAGTTTCTGTTCGGAAGTGTCTATTCAGAAGGCCTGACCTATACTAAAATGAATACCAATTTTATTCCAGCCTGAACTATAGTTTGCTCCTTCAAAAATATTCAGATCTTCATCTGTTGGATTTAATTTGTATGCGAAATCAATACGGACAGGGCCGATTGGCGATTCATAGCGAACCCCCGCACCTGTACTGAACTGCACAGGACGTTCGTTTATGGAGTGAATATCACTCCAAACCTGGCCACCATCTAAAAATGCTGCCAGGCCAAAATTCGGGGCAACACGCCCAAATTGTTGCCGCAGTTCAAGGTTGAAATTGAACACGGTTCTACCACCGATGGGTACATATCCCTGAAAATTTCCCGCTTCATTAAAAGAGGGCAATTTAGGCCCTAATGAGTACCTGTACCAGCCTCTTACCGAGTTGGTACCACCCGTATAGTAGAGCACATTATTAGGGAGAAAATCAGCTTCCGGAGAAAATAGGGATCCGGAGTAAACTCTCTTGGCAAGTGTTGCTGATCGCCATAACGTGGTGAAACGGCGAACATCCAGAGAAAATTTCTGAAACCGATGATCTGCCTCTCTGAGTGTACCGGATATTTCTATAAACGATTGCACAAACCATCCCCTTGGTTGTAGAGAATACCCCTCCATATAAAGACCCGAAAACCGAAAAGATGAAATTTTGTATTCATCACCAAGAGAAAAGGGGGTTCGAAAAAACAGGTCGCGATTAATCTCATGATTTATGGAATATTCGTAAGATAGGGTAGCCGTTACATTTCTTCTGAACGTATAAATGAGGCTGCTGTTCAGGCCTGTTTGCTGCAGTTCAAAAGCGGGTTCTAATTTTCGGCGGGCAAAAAGAGTTGTTACGCTCGAACTTTTTGAATTGAACACATACGGGAAGAGATAATCGGCACTTACAAATTGCTCAATAAACGATGCCCGAATATTTGTGCCAAGTCTATGTGCCCGCCCGTTGATATTTCTGTGCTGCCATGTAATTTGCCCGCGGAGGTACTCTTCTCTGTCAATGCCTATAACGGCCTGCACGGTTCTCAAGGGATATTCACGCACCCTGATGAGCGTATTGAGTGTTGAATCCTGTTCCTGAACAGGCAGTGATATTGTGGCAAATCGAAAAAGATGATGATTAAACAAAGATCGTTGTGCGTCCTGAAAATTGGATTGGCTGTATGGTTCCCCGGTTTTTAAATCAGCTTGCCTCAAAAAAAGAGACTCGGGAACAGAAAGATCTCCCTCAATGATAAAATCACCAAGAAATGTTTTTTGATTTGGGTTGATCAGAATTTCAACGTCTGCAAGATGTGATACTGAATCAATTTTAGCATTGATTGCAACCTCAGCCCAGGCATATCCCCGATTTTTAAGTTTCGATAAAAATCGATCTTCCGTCTCCGGAATTCCAACCGTCTGAAATCGCTGTCCTATGCTGTAAGCGTGATTTTCTGATAAACGCCTGAAGGCGCGAACACTGTACATTTCATTCCTTATATCGTCACTTCCTATGAATACAATATCACTGGATGCGATTCGTATCGGGTGTCCTTCATCGATAATAAAAGCAACTTTTTTTCGCCACGGTTTCTTTAATTCCTCCATTTCGTAATTCACCCGAACGCGGTGATATCCCCGCCTCTGATAAAAGCGTTCAATGCGTATTACGTCTCTCCGGAACTCTGATTCATCGACTTTGTAATCATCAATTTGCCCTAAAAATTTTTGCAAATAGGCGGGAGTTGAAGTTGCGATGATTTCTCTTAACTCCTTATTTCGAAATTCTTCATTACCACTGAAAGAAACTCTCCAAACCACAGGCTCTGCTTCAATCTCCTGAGCATGAAGGTTTGAAGCAGAAGATATCAATAGTATACTAGGAAAGAGTAATAAAGCACTGCCATGCAGCGAATTAAACTTGAAGTATATTCGCAGACACCTAAACATGGTCTACAGCAAAAATTTATTCAACATTAGCAATTTTTAATGTATTATAGTAAACATATAAGCAATTACATATTTATTAATCAATTAACTGTAAAATATTACGATCATGGGCAAAATTGCATTCAAATTCATAGCAAATGTTTGTATTGCTGCTTTAATTATTCAACTAACAGCTCCAATAGCTGAAGCTTGTACAAGGATTATATATAAAGGTCCAAATGACACAATTTTAACCGGCCGCAATATGGATTTCTCACTTCCCATTCCTGCAAATTTGTGGATTTTCCCAAGAGGCATGGAAAGATCCACAAGTGTTGGCCCAAACTCACTCACATGGACCTCCAAATATGGGAGTCTTGCAGTTAGTTCTTTTGATATTTCTACTTCTGATGGAATGAATGAAGCTGGGCTTGTTGCTAACCTGCTATGGCTGGTTGAATCGGAATACCCGGACTTTGAACAAGAAGAAGAGCGGCCAGGGGTCGCAATTTCAGCGTGGGCACAGTATGTGTTGGATAATTTTGCAACGGTAGCGGAAGCTGTGGATGACCTCGGAAGAGAAGACTTTGTTGTGGTTACAGATTTTATTCCCGGAACAGATAAATTTACCACAGTTCACCTTTCCGTATCAGATGCTTCCGGTGACAGCGCAATTTTTGAATATATCGAAGGCAGGCTCGTGATTCACCATGATCCGTCCTACATTGTAATGACGAACGATCCACCTTACAATGAGCAATTGGCGCTTCTTAAATATTGGGAGAATATTCCGGGAAATGTGTTTTTGCCGGGCACGGTAAAATCGACAGACCGATTTGTGCGCGCTCACTACTACATTAACCATGTTCCGGTAACAGATGACCCTCAAATATCTGTTGCTTCCACATTTAGTGTATTAAGAAATACTTCAGTACCCTATGGATATGAAATTGAAGGGTTCCCGAATCTTTCAACCACACAATGGCGTTCCGTTGCCGACCATAAACACATGCGCTACTTTTTTGAAACGGCAACTACTCCGAACACATTTTGGGTGGACCTGAATCATTTCAACTTTAGTGAAGATTCGCCTGTAAAAGTACTGCGAACGGATGGTGGTCAAACCTATTCCGGTGAAACTTCTTCTTTGTTTAGTGAGGCAGAACCTTTTGTCTTTCAGGGTATCGAATAAGTTCGGAGGGTTCATTTATTAAATCTGATTCAGTATTGTTTAGAATCAGGTTATAAACTTATAAATTGCCGCTTTTGATCTTTACGAAGATAGATCCTTTATTCAACTGGGATTGGGTTTGCCAGGTCAAAAGCGGCTTCAAACCGTAGTTCATCATTCAGGTAGAGCCTGTAATAATAGGTCAGTTCTGCCAGGTCAAACTCTTTTGACCAGGTATTGATATTTCTTGTTGGACGATCCTCAATGGTTCGTTCATCCGCAGGAAAAAACTGCTCCAAAACTGTGCCTCGATCATCTGCATAACCACCGTAAAAATTATTGTCGTGTTCGGTTCCGTCTTCATAACGGTGATCATGACTCAGGTGTAGCCTTTCACCTTTCATTTGTATAATCCAGGTGCGTGAATGGTCATCATCAACATGAAAAGGAATCCGAACCACTTCATCATCACAGCTTTCAAGTATCATTAATAAACGAGCATTTTCGAATGCTTCACCACCTCCAATATCAGAGAGAGTAGTTGTACCTTCGTACGCATAGCCGCAATAGTCTTCATAGTTGACTAAAAAATTTCCCTGTACTTGTTGTTCTTCTGTACACGCGATGAATAAAGCCAGGGTAAGCAGCGAAATCAAACTCTTCATCCCTTTTTACTCCCTTCGTAAAGTTCATATTCAAGCAGCCTGCACTCAATGGTGGAATTGAAAAATGTTGTGCGGCTCTTTGCTCTGAGACCCACTTTTTTTGCAAGTGCATTGTTTCCGGTGAAAACATACCCGGTTTTACCGGCACATTCGCTCTTCATAAAATCACCAATACTTTTGTAAAGCGGACGCAGATCGGTGTCATCACCAAGACGCATACCGTAAGGAGGATTCACTACTACCACACCCTTTCCTTCTGGTATCGGAGTTTCAGAAATATCACAGGTTGTAAATTCAATCAGGTGATCAACACCGGCGGTTTGAGCGTTCTTTTTTGCTGTTATAATGGCATTCGCATCACTATCAGTTGCAATAAATTTACCACCCGGAGTTTTATTAATCTGCTTTTTGGCATCGTCCCGAATTTGTTGATATAGCTCATCATCATACCCCACAATGTGCATAAACCCAAAATTATTGCGAAGAGATGCAGGGGCACGATTCATCGCTTTCATTACGGCTTCGATTACAAGAGTTCCGCTGCCGGTCATGGGATTAATAAAATTCTGGCCGGGTTCCCAGTTTGTAGCCTCAATTATACCAGCAGCCAGCGACTCCTGCATGGGAGCCGATACCGATGCAGACCGGTAGTTTCTGCGGGAGAGCGATTCACCCGAGGTATCGATAAAAATCCTGGCTTCATCGCGTGTCCAATAGAGAAAAACAACGCTTTTTTGAAGGTCGGGGCCACTGTCGGGTCGTTCATTTTTTTTATACCTGATTCGATCGGCAATGGCATCTTTCACCACCAGATTTGCATATTGGTCGTTCTCAATGGTATGGTGATCAATGCGCGAAGTAACTGAAAAATAACCATCAGAGGCAATCCAGTTTTCCCAGGGCATTTTTTTTATCCAATTTCGCAGTTTATCCGGATTGTCAATACGGGTCTCTTCAATCAAATAATGAACGCGGTGTGCTGTGCGAAGCCAGAAATTTAGTTTGATGCAGTCGTTCAGATCTGCTTCGATCTCAACGCCGGTTTCTCTCTTCGTTTTGATTGCATAACCCAGGTTTGAGACCTCGTTTTCAAGGAATGGGGCCAGCCCAAGCGGACATGTTATAGATACGGTACTTTTTTGGGTGAAATCTGCCATGTACAATAGTTTATCATTTAAATAGGTAAACAAAAAAACCGGTTAACTGTGAAGTACAATCAACCGGTTTATATATAGTTGCTGGGATTGAATTATGCTACTTCAACCAACTCAATTTTGAACGAGAGATCTTTACCTGCCAGCGGATGATTGGCATCGAGAGTAAGTTCCTCATCGGTAATATTTGTGATACGAACGGGTACTGGCTGGCCGTTTGGCTGATTAACCTGAAGCTGCATTCCAACCTGCGGTTCAACATCAGCCGGAAGCTGATCTTTTGGTACATTTAGCACCAGATCTTCTCTTAGTTCTCCGTAAGCTTCTCCGCTTGGGATATCAACTTTTGTAGAATCACCTACATTTAAGCCGATAACTGCTTTTTCAAAACCCGGGATTAGCTGTCCCTGGCCCAATGTAAATTCGAGTGGTTCTCTTTCCTGAGAAGTATCAAAAACTTCTCCGTTTTCTAATGTTCCTGTATAGTGAACTTTTACTGTATCACCATCTTTTGCGATAGACAAAATATTCCTGTTGTTTAATTTGTAAATTCAATTATCCTTAAAGATACCCTTTTTTAAACAGAAAATTGAATAGAAACCCGTTATCAATAGGTATTACAATCTCTATGGATCAAATATTCAAATCGGCTAAAACAGTTGCAGTGATCGGCTGCTCATCAAAACTCTATCGCACCAGCCATCAGATTGCCCAATATTTGATTGATGCCGGTTACTCCGTACTTCCGGTGAATCCCAATGAGGATGAGGTTTTCGGGATACCGAGTTTGCCATCTGTTTTTGATATTCCTGAAGGTACGGAGATTCACATCATGAATATTTTCAGAAACAAACAGCACACTCTCGATGTGGTTCAAGAGCTGATTGATTGGTCTGCCAAAACCGGGCAAAAACCTGTGATATGGACCCAGCTGGATGTAAGCACACCGCAAGCGAAACAACTGGCGGAAGAGAATGGCTTTCGTTATGTGGAAAACCGCTGCATTATGGTAGAACACAGAATGGTGGTTTAGCTACTCTTCATCTCGAAAGAGGATTTTTTTTCTCTCTTCAGCATACTCTTCCATTTTTGATTTCAGTACGATCTCGATCTCTTTTTTCTCATCTTCGGGGATGGAGGTGTAAAACTCCTTGATGCGCTCTTCATGGGAATCTTTTTTTGCTATAAATTCTACAGCAATCACGTTTTCACTCTGCCATCTCCAGGCAATAACCTCTTTCCAATGGATAAATCTGTCGAGAAAGAAAATACCTTTTGATCGAAATTCCGGAACAACCTTGAGGGTCCAGGTGAAGAATCCGAAGCACATCAGTGAAATTCCCGATGATACACGAATACCTGTTACCGGTTCGGCGGTAAAAACAGCGGTGCGGTAAATACCGTATATAATGAGTGCAACGGCAAGCAGATTTGGTGCGTGATCAATCCAGAAAGATCGGTGCTGGTAGAGAGTGTTGCCCGCTTTCTGCCGAAGCTGGATTAGCTTCTGGGCACTACCGGCAAAAAAACCTGCGATAATAGAGTAGATCGCCATCATAAATGGAGCCGCTATTGATTGCGGAAACAAACCAAACGAATAGAGAACCATCAGCAGGGTAAAGATTAGCAGAATGGACAGTGCTCCATTCAGAAGATTTGTTTTGGTGAGTTTTTCGAACACCAGCCAGTTTTGTGTGCCGGTATAAGCACCAGCCAAAGCTACGGCAACCAAAAAAAGTATAAATATCCACATAAATTGAACGTATTTTCAATGATAGAAGAACATAATAACACGATCTGCAACGAACTAAAAACTATCTGCTGATGGATATAAAATTTACACCTGTTTCTATAGATGTGGGAAATTCCGAACAGACATTTACTATTGAGTGGGCCGACGGACACAAAACCATTCTTCCACTTTTTGGATTACGAAAAAATTGCCCTTGTGTAACGTGCAGGGGAGGCCACTCGCAAATGGGCCAGTATGAACCCCAGTTGTTTTTAGTTGAGCCAACAAGAGAGTTCAGAATTGTTTCAGCTGATCCGGTTGGTAATCATGCACTGAAGATAAAATGGGATGATGGACATGACGCGGGTATGTATAAATGGGAACTAATTCGGCATATGGATGAGGCGGTAGAAAAGTTGAAGCAAAACAAAAACTAATAGTTTTTATTA
>SLGA01000301.1 GCA_007123985.1 Balneolaceae bacterium
TATTTATTATATAAAATATTAAGCCTTCCAGACGTGGCCATTTTTATCATCAACATGTTTCATTGCATTTCGGGTGTCAACGATGAGCCCGGACCACCTGGACAATTCATGATAATTGATATCGGAATGATCTGTTGAAATGATTACAACATCATATGATTCGATAATCTCCTGCTTCCATTCCACTGATTTTTTACCCGCCCAATGGGAATGCTCTCTCGACTCTTTAATCACCGGTACGAATGGATCATAGTAATCAACATCAGCTCCAAACTCAGCGTAGTAATCCATTAGTTTATAGGTTGGTGATTCCCTGTCATCATCAACATTTGGTTTATAGGCTAATCCGATCAATAAAACTTTACTGCCGTTTACCGATTTTTTCTGTGAATTGAGTGCTTCTATAGTTCTTTGTACAACATACTTTGGCATGGATGTGTTTACCTCGCCAGCAAGTTCGATAAACCTGGTATTCTGTTCAAACTCTCTGGCTTTCCATGTAAGATAAAACGGATCGATTGGAATACAATGGCCGCCAAGTCCGGGCCCGGGTGTAAATTTCATAAACCCGAATGGCTTCGTTTCAGCGGCATCCAAAACCTCATGCACATCGATACCCATCTCACTGAAAACTACTTTCAACTCATTAACAAGTGCAATATTTACCGAGCGAAATATATTTTCAGTCAACTTTACGGCTTCAGCAGTTTTCGTATTGCTTACCGGAACAGTTTTTACAATAGCTGTATCGTATAGAGCACATGCAAGTTTAAGTGCTTCTTCACCGTGGCCGCCAACTACTTTTGGTATTTTAGAAGTATTAAAGTTCGGATTTCCCGGATCTTCTCTTTCCGGGCTGTAAGCAACATAAAAATCTTCACCGGCTTTTAACCCACTATTTTTTTCCAGGATTTTGATGATTAACTCATCCGTGGTTCCTGGCCATGTTGTTGATTCCAAAATTACCAACTGCCCTTTTCGTAAATGATTCGATATTACTTCTGTTGTTTGCTCAACAAATTTCATATCCGGTTCACGGTGATTATCAAGTGGAGTTGGAACACACATTAGCAATGCATCTGCTTCCGGTAAGCGGTTAAAATCTGTTGTTGAATCACAAATATCTGATTCCGCCAAAATCTGCATTTTGTCTTTACCAAGATGCTTTATATAAGGTATCCCGTTGTTTATGCAATCTACCTTTTTTTTATCGATATCGAACCCAATAACAGGCATCTGTTTTTCATGGAATGTCCACATGAGTGGCAACCCCACATAGCCCAGTCCAATTATGCCAACCGTATAGTCTTTGTTTTTTATTTGATGAAGTAGTTTATCTAAATTCATTAACGCATTTTTACTTTCATGATTCAGGGCCTGAATATACGGCTCTGAAAGCTTATGATAAACAAGTTTGTTTACTATCTATTCAGATACTATTTAGAGCTACTTTGAAGGAAGGGGGAAATTTTACAACTCTTGGTTGGCTAATTCACGAATACTTGACTGAGTATTTTCACTTGTAGTTTCACCATTTGTGCTGAAATCATAAGTAGGCACAAGCTGTTTAATAATTGGCCGGAGTAACTCGTGATCTGCAGATCGCACAGTTTCGTTTAGTTTTCTGAGTATTGAATTGAGTTCTTTATTATCAATAGACTTTCTGCAGATTGCCTTGTAGATAAGTTCATGTTCAGTTTTTTCGACTCCTTCTTCAGCTTGCAGGAGTTCTTCAAACATCTTTTCACCGGGCCGCAGACCTGTGAATTCAATTGGAATCTCTTTATAGGGCTCTAAACCATGCAGTCGGATAAGCTGTTCGGCCATATCTAGTATTTTAACGGGCTCACCCATATCCAGTACAAAAACTTCGCCTCCATCACCCATTTCAGCTGCCTGCATAACCAGTAAAACGGATTCCGGAATGGTCATAAAATAACGTTTCACCTCTTTATGTGTAATGGTAACCGGCCCACCATTTCTAATCTGATCAATAAATATTGGTACTACAGAACCCCGTGAACCCAACACATTGCCAAATCGAACAGAGATAAATTTGGTAATACACAATTCATTGTAAGACAGGCAGATCTCTTCGGCGATTCTTTTAGTAGCTCCCATAACATTAGTGGGGTTAACCGCTTTATCAGTTGATACTAAAACAAACCGATCCACTTCATGAGAACACGACAGACCGGCAAGAATCTTTGTTCCCTCCACATTTACTTTTATGGCTTCATCCGGGAAGCTTTCCATCATAGGAACATGCTTGTAAGCAGCTGCATGGAAAATAACATCCGGTTTTTCAACTTCAAAAAGTGCATCCAATCGTTCTTTATCGAGAATATTTGCTACACAGGGAACAACCTCTGTTTCTGAATTCTCAAATTCTTTGATGATGTAGAACACTTCTGTTTCATCAATATCCAGTGCAATAATTCTTTTTGGACTTAGCTTGGAACACTGCCGTACAATTTCCCGGCCAATTGATCCACCAGCACCCGTAATCAATACTGTTTTATCTGACAGGCTTGACCGTATAAGATCTATATTAATTCTTGCGGGTTCCCTGCCAAGAATATCTTCTATGCTGATTTCACGAATATTTCGTACACCCACAGGATCATCGGAAAGCAAATGGAAAGAAGGAAGAACTTTCACTTTAAGGGTGGGGCTAATCTGTTTAACCCGTTCAATAACTGCTTTCAAATCGGGCTTGGGAAGGGATGGTATTGCGATAATCAGCTCATCCACATCGCTATATCTGAGAAATTGAAACATTCTTCTGCGATCGCCTTTAATAGGAACTCCATGCATGGATAACCCGTGCAGTCTTTCAAGATCATCAAATATGGCAATAATGTTCAGATTCCAGTGCCTGTGGCGTGTAATGTCTCTCATAATCTGGTCACCGGCATTACCGGCACCAAATATAATTGCGCGTTTTTTAAGCTGAGGTTTTTTAATTACTTCACGACTCATTCGCTTGCTTATACGGAAACCGCCTACATACAGAATGCTCTGTAGAAATACGAGTACTGAAAATGACAAATGAAACCCGGTAACATTTCCAGAAACAAATAACACTCCAGCATATACAAAAGCAGCCAGTGCCAGTGAATTTACAATCATCATTAATTCACGAAGACTTGTAAACCGCCAGCTAACCTGATACATCTTAAAAATTCCAAGAAAGAAAAGTGAAACAAATACTATTGCAATTGTACTCTCTAACGGAAACGTTATCTCAGCTTCTGAAACAGAATTGATAATTAGGTAAGAAAAAAATGATGCGGTGAATATGGCCAATGCATCGCCAGCTATAAAAAATATGGCGCGTGAAAGGTAATTTTTTAACAAATTCATCTGCTCAAGTTAAACAGTTGTAGTGTATAACCACAAACTATCATTAATTTCATCGAATCATGGGAATATAGTAAATAGAATGACAATTTGTATGCAGTCTGTTTTTTTTATCTGATAAACTGCTACTTCTGATCAATGTTTCAGATAAAACTCCTGAGAGATATGAAAGGGTGCTCTTTTTGAGAAAAAATTACAGCTGAATTTGATAAAAACTACGCGGATTTATGCCCTATTTTTTATTGTCTGACATCAATACTACAGCGGCAAATAGTAAAGAAAATAAAAATAGTAAGCCTATCAAAATCCACTGAAAGCTATGCGAACCAAAAACAAAAAGGAAGCCAATTACACAGCTCAACATGGAAAATAGCAAGTAGATTAAAGAAATGGATTTATGTTTCCAGCCGCCAATGTTCATTTTTTGGTATAAATGAGACCTATGAGCCTGGAAAATATTCTCTCCTCTCAACAAGCGGCGAAATATGGTGAACGCACCATCAAAAAGGAATGGCCACAACAATAATCCTCCAATCCATACAGCCATTCCTACTGATAACTGATCAAGCGTTGAAGCGGCCAAAAACGGCATTGCTCCAAAGGTAAATCCAAGAAAAAGGCTGCCTGCATCTCCCATAAATATCTTCGCAGGAGACCAGTTGAACATTAGAAATGATGCCACGCCACAGAACAAGAATACATTAAGGGCCATAAGAGACGGCTGATCCCATAAAAAAGCCATTACAATCCAGCCGGCTGCAGCAGAGAGAGCCTGAACGGATGCAATTCCATCTACCCCGTCCATAAAATTGTAGATGTTCGTATTGCCAGTTATCCAAATCAATCCGGGTAATAAACCCAAAATACCCAGATGGATATAAACTCCATTTGGTAAATAAAGAGAAGTAAAGTTCCCGATGAGCAGTAGTATGATTAATGCAGAAAACAGCTGGACAGAAAACCGAACTCTTTTTGAAAGGTCATTTTTATCATCAAACCACCCAAGAATTGCCACGAAAAGTGCAGCCGTTATAAAAATAATTAGCTCTGTGTGGTTCCCTATGCCTGTGATAAACGCAAAAAGAACTGTACCGAGAACTGTAAATAAAACAAAGCCAACACCGCCTCCACGCGGAGTAGGCACTTCATGCGAACTTCTCTCAGTAGGATAATCCGTAATACGCTTAACTTTTGCATATCGGATAAACCACTTCGTAAAAAAATAATTAGTGATAAGAATTGCTGCAGCTAAAATCAGCAATGTTAAGTCTGTCAAACCAATACCCGTATCCATTCAATTTAAATGCTGGCAATATAATGGAGACTAAAGTAACAGTTTTTTGCTTCTTTTTCTTCACTTCATTCCCGTAAATAACTAAAATTGAAAATATTTGCTTAATGGTTGCCATGACAGGTTTTAAGTAGTTAAACTTTACAAAAGCGGGAATGTCCAACAAAAATAAAATGGCTCCCGATCAAGAGAGCCATTTTGCCGTTATTTGATTGTAATTTGTACGCTTTGGAATACTTCATTATACCTATTGTTCTTTAACACAGTATTATTAGAGTGTTAAATAACGAGTTTATAAATCAATCACGCTCTTCTCAGCAAAGCTTCCTTTCCATATGATTACAGTTACCCGTATTTTAAAAATGAATATTCAATCCTAACCAACACCAAAATTATGCCTGATATACATCACGGTATGCGATTTTTTAGCAGAAAACTCATCAAACCGGAGGACCTGAATGCACATGGCACACTTTTTGGCGGCTCTGTTCTCGCCTGGATTGATGAAGAGGCAGCTATTTACGTTATTTGTCAACTGGGGAAAAGTAATATCGCAACCAAATTTATGTCTGAAATTGATTTTGTTCATTCGGCAAAACTTGGTGATATTATTGAGATAGGGATGGAAACAGTAAATTTTGGAACTACCTCAATTACCGTTAAGTGTGAAGTTCGCCAGAAGTTTACAAGAAAGCCTATTATCAGAATTGATAAAATTGTTTTTGTTCACCTTGATGCTAATGGCAGACCAACCCCGCATGGAATATCTGAACCGGTAAATGAATAAAGAATGGAACCTAAAAAACCTCTTATTGACAGGAAACTAATTGTTGATTTGCTCTATGGTGATGAAAATTACGTGAAAGAGTTCGCAGATGCTTCCGTAGGTTCTTTTTCTGAATTCAATGAGCATTTCAGAGAAGCACTTCAAACAAACGATGAGGTTAAATTGAGAAATGCCGGACATAAAATTAAACCGGTTGCTCAAATGATGCACTTAGATTATATCCTCGAACTGTATGAACAATCAAAAGAGTGCATCAACGATCCTGATATGCAACGTAAAACAAAAGATCTCATCCAAGAGATGGATAAATATTGTGAAACACTTCTGGAAGAACTTAAGAAACTTGCCTGAAATACTTTCTCCAAAAAAAATCATAAATCTAGATACAGATACGTGAAATCCATTCTTGTTACCGGCGGAACCGGTTTTATTGGCAGTCATACAGTTTTAGAACTCTTAGCGAATAATTATCAGGTTGTTGTGATGGATAATCTTCGCAACAGTAAAATTGAATCTTTAAAAAGGGTGGAAAAGCTCAGTAACATGCACGTAGATTTTCATAAAATCGATCTGCTTGATAAACCAGCTCTTTCCGGGTTATTTAATAAGTACAAGTTCGATGGTGTAATTCATTTTGCAGGTTTAAAAGCGGTTGGTGAGTCTGTTGAAAAACCGCTGCTGTATTATACAAATAACATAACCGGTACACTGAATCTTTGTGAAGTAATGCAGGAGAATCAGGTAAAAAATCTTGTATTTAGTTCATCTGCTACAGTTTACGGAAACCCAGATCAGTCTCCATTAACAGAAAATGAATCACTTAGTGCAGTGAATCCGTACGGGCAAACAAAACTAACCATTGAATTTATTCTAAAAGATCTTCAGCATGCAGATTCTGATTGGAATATTTCACTTTTGCGATATTTTAATCCGGTCGGTGCGCACAAAAGCGGTGACATTGGGGAAGATCCACACGGTATTCCCAATAATTTGATGCCCTTTATTACACAAGTTGCTGTTGGAAAGCTTAAAGAATTAAGTGTATTCGGAAACGATTATCCCACACCCGATGGAACAGGTATCAGAGATTACATTCACGTTGTAGATGTGGCAATAGGGCACATTAAAGCACTTGAAAAGCTTCGAGAAAAGCCTGGACTCGTCACCTATAATCTCGGAACCGGAAAAGGGTCCAGTGTGCTCGATATGATTCAAGCTTTTGAAAATGCAAACAGTGTTAAAATTCCGTACAAGTTTGCACCTCGAAGACCCGGCGATGCCGCAATTTGTTATGCCGATGTTTCAAAAGCAGAGCGCGAATTAAACTGGAAAGCAAAATACAGCCTCCAAGAGATGTGCCGCGATGCATGGAACTGGCAAACAAAAAATCCCACAGGATTTGATTAAACAGCAGAACCAAAAATACTAAACAGTGAATACCTGGTCTGGTTGCATGGCAAGTACTGACTCGGCCATCAAGGTAATCAGGTTCTCAAGGTCTATCAGTGAAGCTGTCTCTACCGGTGAGTGCATATACCGCAGCGGAAGTGAAATCAATGCACTTGGTATTCCAGTTCTCTGGAAAAAAATGCTGTCTGTGTCAGTTCCGGTCCGAATGCTTGTGGCTTCGTGCTGTATATTTATTTTCTTTTCAAAAGCTACTTTTTCAATCAGTTCAACGATGGCGATGTGGTTTGCACCACCATGTTGCAAAGTGGGTCCTTCTCCAAGCTTTATGGACCCATGCTCTTTCTGATTTATACCAGGAGTATCCGTGGCGTGTGTAACGTCCGTAACAATTGCAGCATCCGGCATATGCCTGTATGCCATCATTCGGGCACCAAATCCCCCAATTTCTTCCTGAACAGAATTGAGAGCCAGCACATTAACCTTCAAATCTTTCTTATTTTCTTTAATCAGCTTCATTGCATGAGCAATCGCAAAACCACCAATTCTGTTATCCAGTGCTCTGCCGGTAATTATTTCATCATTCAAAAGTTCGAGTTCATCGATATAAGTAACAGGATCACCAATTTGAACCAGTTCCAGGGCTTCCTCTTTCGATGAAACTCCTATATCAACGTAAATATCTTTCCAGGCAGGTTGTTTACCACCACCGTTTTTTGTGTCTTGAAGATGAATTGCTGTATTGCCAATAACACCGCTTACGCGTCCTCTTTTATTAAAGATATTGACTCTTTTTGCTCTGGCAATCGTTGAATCGCTTCCGCCAAGCTTATTCAGTGTAATAAATCCGTCATCAGATATATGCTGAACCACCATCCCAATCTCATCCGCGTGTGCCTCCAGCATAATGGTGGGTACATCATTATTAACCGTTAGCCGGGCCATTGCCGATCCATAAGCATCTGACTCTGTTGCATCGGAATAAGCAGATATAAATTCTTTCCAGATTTTTTGCCCTTCTGATTCGTAGCCGACAGGGCTGGGAGTTGCAATAAGTTTTTCAAGAAATTCAAAAGACGCTGTTTCAAACATGGAGATATTATTTGGTTTTTGCCCATGAATATACACATCATTATAGTCAAATTGGCAAACAGACAGAGAATTAGAATTCATTACTCCTTAATTCTCGTTACCTTTCCAATCAACATATTTCTCTATACACATTATGGATAAACCTGTATATCATCCTGATACATTTTTTAACTGGACAGAAATAAATGTCCGTTTTCGGGATCTTGATCCGCTGAAACATGTAAACAATTCTGTTTTCAACTCATATTTTGAAGAGGCCCGAATCAACTTTATTGGTCAAATACCTGAGTTCGACAACTCCATGCAGCAAGGCAACTCCTTTGTATTGGTGCATATTTCAATCGACTACATAAAGCCCATTTTTTTTGGAGATTCAGTATTAGTAGGTACTTCTGTTACCGAACTGGGCAACAGCAGTGTTAATGGGTTTCAGGCAATCTATTCAAAAGAAACAAAAGAGCTTAAAGCTGTTGCAAAAACAACCGGAGTTTGGTTTGATTTGAAAAAAAACAGACCCTCACGACTGCCTGAAATCAAACAACCTGAAAATTATTTTTACAAAGGCTGATTTATGGATAAGAGCAGCCAGTATAAGATATTCAGTGATCCCGTACATGGGTTTATCACTATTCCGAAGGGAATCATTCTCAAACTGATTGATCACCCATATGTACAGCGTCTCAGGCGAATTAGGCAGCTTGGTTTGGGATATCTTGTTTTTCCGGCGGCCGAACATTCTCGCTTTTCACACGCCTTAGGGGCTATGGAACTCGGGCAGCGTGTGCTTAAAAACCTCAAGGAAAAAGATACAACTATCAGTGAAGCCGAAGTTAAAGGAACACTGATTGCAATTCTACTGCACGATGCCGGCCACGGACCGCTATCACACACACTGGAGCATACACTCATTGAAGATTTCAATCACGAAATGATGAGTCTGAGGGTTATGGAGGCATTAAATCGTGAGTATGATGGTGAGCTTTCAACGGCTATTGAGATTTTTACTAATCAGTATCCCAAAAAATTTCTACATCAGTTAATTTCGTCGCAGCTCGATATGGACAGGCTGGACTATCTGAAACGCGACAGTTTTTTTACTGGTGTATCGGAAGGGTCGGTGGGTATTAACCGCATCCTAAAAACAATGCGTGTTTTCAACGGAAATGTGGTTATCGAAAAAAAGGGGATCTATGCTATAGAGAACTATATCTTATCACGCCGACTGATGTATATGCAGGTGTATTTACACAAAACCGTTCTCAGTGCAGATACACTACTTAGAAAAATCTTTGAACGTGTTCAGTTTCTGGTCAATTCCGGTGAAAAAATTGCCGTTCCTTCACCTCCGCTTAAATATTTTATCACCAGAAATCCGTCATCAAAAAAAGTGATTAGTGAAAGTATGATGAATCACTATCTGGCCATGGATGATCATGATGTGTTCATATGCATTAAAAACTGGCAAAAAAGTAAGGATATTATTTTAGCTGATCTGGCTGATCGTTTTCTGAATCGCCGTCTTTACCGAACACGATTTGCTGATTTAAAAACTCGTAACGAACTTGCTGAGGATGTTCAAAAAAGAACACGAAATTACTTAAAGAAAATCGGTTTCCCACACGATAACCTCTCTACAAAATACTATTACGATGTAAATGAGAGTTATAGCGAAGCGTATAAATATGAAAATGAAAGCATCTGGATACTGGATGATGAACAAAAAGCCGTTGAATTTTCGAAAGCGGCTGACACAAAACACATCATTGCTTTAACCACACCTGTTGTTAAACCTTACCTGGTGCACCTTAAGGAGCTTGATTTTTAGATATTCTTTTGTATCTCACAAAGGCAAACTCAGGGTGGTCTTCTCTCCAGACCTCTTCCCATTCCATTCCAATGTCCTTTCGATAATCGATCATATAGGTATCACCATCGTGCGCTTTTTTTATTTGAGTGATGACCAATTCATCCGCAAGATCTATGGTCTGTTCGTAAACTTTACCACCACCTATAACGAAGACTTTATCGTTACTTTTCAGGTATTCAATGGCATCAGTAATGCTGGAAAACGTCTTTACCTGCTCATACCTCTTCGATCGGCTTAAGACCACATTTTCTCTTCCAGGCAAAGGTTTTTCATTGAGCTCTTCAAATACTACTCGTCCCATCAGAATGGGGTACCCCATCGTAGTTCGTTTAAAAAACTTCAGATCTTCACTATAATGCCAGGGAAGCTCACCATTTTTACCTATAACCATGTTAGGGTCGTGTGCCGCAATAAGAATCAGTTTCATACAGCAACCGGAAAGCGGATTACAGGTGCAGGATCGTAACCTTTCAGCTGAAAATCTTCGAAGTTGAGTTCGTCGATCGGTTTTTTCGCAATTTCGAGTGTAGGTAACGTTTTAGGCTCTCTTTTTAACTGCTCTTTTAAACCATCTACATGATTTTCATAAATATGAGCGTCCACAATGGTATGCGCAAAAACACCGGGTTGTAAATTAACTTCCTGAGCAACGGCCATCAGTAATGCTGAATAGCAGGCGAGGTTAAATGGAATTCCCAATGCAATATCACCAGAACGCTGCGTGAGATGCAGATTGAGTTTCCCATCAGCCACGTTAAAAATGTACATCAGGTGGCAAGGCGGCAATCCCATTTCACCAAGAAGGCCCGGGTGCCAGGCAGAAACCACAATCCTTCGGCTGTTCGGGTTTGTTTTTAATAAATTGATTGCGTTTTGAACCTGATCAAATTCCTCATATTTCCAGTTTTTCTCGCCATTACTTCCAAGAGGTTTGTACACAGACCCATCATCAGCTTTTACCATCGGAAAACGCCGCCAAAGAACAGGATAAATAGGGCCAACATAACCATCTTCATCTGCCCAAGCGTCCCAAATATGTACATCGTTCTCATCTCTAAGCCATTTTATATGATCTTCCCCGCGAAGATACCATAGCAGCTCCATAATTACAGATTTAAAAAATACCTTTTTTGTTGTTAGGAGAGGAAATCCTTCGGAGAGATTCACTTTATAAAATTCAGAAAAGTTTGAAAGAGTTCTAACTCCTGTTCGGTTTTCTTTCCAAACACCATTATCAAACACATTTTGAACTAAATCGAGGTAAGCTTTCATAAATTATCTGAATTTGTTTAAAGAACGACTCCGGTTAAAAAGAATACAGCAACTGAGAAATAGATAATAATTCCGGTAACATCAACCAGTGTAGCTACAAAAGGTGCTGATGTAACCGCAGGATCAAGCCCAAGCTTCGACATGATGAACGGCAACATAGACCCGCTCATGTTACCGAAAAGCACAACTCCAACCAGACTCGTACCAACAGTAAGTGCCTGTAGCCCTAATGCGAGAGAAAAAGGGTCACCGCGTAGAACCATCCAGAAACCAATTACAATGGTACCTAAAATTCCGAGTATTGATCCTAAAAGTAATCCTGAAAGAAGCTCTTTACCAAGTACTCTTCTCCAGTCACTTAATTTCAAGTCATCTGTTGAAATTGAACGAATAATTAGTGTTGCCGCTTGGGAACCGGAATTCCCGCCACTTGAAATAATCATCGGGATAAAGAGCGCTAAAATAGCAGCTGCGGCAAGTGTGTCTTCATAACCTGCCATCGCGGTAACGGTAAACATCTGACCGAGAAATAACATGATAAGCCAGCCAACCCTCTTCGTAACCATTTTAGTTACAGGGGTTTCTGAGTAATTTCTATCCAAAGCACTCATACCCGCCATCAGTTGCATATCCTCAGTGGTCTCTTCCTGCGCTACATCCAATACATCATCAACAGTTACAATTCCTACCAAAATACCACCTGAATCAACTACAGGAAGTGCTACTCTATCGTATTTACTAAGCATGCGAACAGCCTCCTCCTGATCATCGAAAGCACTAAGCGCTTCAAATGTGCTGTCCATAATATCTGCAATGATTGTATCAGGTTCTGCTAAAATCAGCTGGTTTAAACGAAGGTCATCGATCAATTTTTCATCTTCATCAACCACATAGATAACGTTTAGCGTCTCGGCAGTCCTTCCAAATTTGCGGATATGTTCGAAACTTTTTGTAACTGTCCAGTCTTTTTTTATCCGAACATAATTCGTGGTCATTAAGCGGCCCACACTCTCGGCAGGATAACCCAGCAATCGCCTAACCTGAGCAATGTTGTCGGGGTCCATCGAGTTGAGCATTTTCTGAGTCAGATCACCAGGCAACTCTTCCATCAGAGCAACCCGCTCATCAGGTTCGAGGTTATTCATAACATCGCTAAGCTGCTGTCTGCTGAACACTTCGAGAAGCTCTGCACCTTTTGATGAACTCAGATAAGAGAATACATCAGCAGCCTTACTTTTTTTGAGAAGCCGAAAAATTACTACGGCAACCTGTGGTTCTAACTCTTCAAGCATTTCCGCAACATCAACCGCAGGCACATCCTCAAGGGCATCTTTTATTGTTATCCACTCTTTTTTTTGGATAAGCTCATCAATTTCCGGTTTTAACAAATGTGCAATCATTGAAGGACAGTAAAACTACATGTTAGAATTGCGAAACAGCATTAGAAGTTATAAAAATTTTTAAGCAGGGTTAAATTTTAAATTATCTTATCGGCCTGCTAATCCAACTTTTTGAAGAGCTACTTTTGCTGCTTGCTGTTCAGCCTGTTTTTTGCTTTTTCCGGAACCCTCACCCATATTTTTATTTTCAATAAATACTGCCACGTGAAAGGTTTTATTGTGGCCGGGTCCATGTTCTGACAATACAGTATATTTCGGGAGTTTCAGTTTTTGAGACTGAGAGTATTCCATCAACACACTTTTGTAGTTATCTATGTTATTAACAACCTGGTTGAGATCGAGCAGTGTCTCAATATTGTTCTGCACAAATATATAGGCTTTTTCATACCCTGCTGAAATGTAGATAGCTGCAATGAGAGACTCATATACATCTGAAAGTACACTTTTTGAGAATTCTATACACTGCCCCGCTGCCCTGTTCCCTATTTCAAGATATTCATTGAGATTAAGCTTTTGAGCAAGTTCGAAAAGTGTATCACCCCGAACAATTTTTGCTCTTAATTTGGTAAGAAAACCTTCATTTTCGGTTGGAAATTTTTCAAACAGAATTTCTGTGACGATCAGGTCAAGTACAGCATCCCCTAAAAATTCGAGCCGCTCATACGTTTCAAATGATTCAAACTTTTCGTTATCTACAATGGATCTGTGTCGAAGTGCTTTTTCAAATAGTTTATAATGCTCTGGTGGAATTACGAAGCCAAGTTTATCACCCAGATGTTTGAATCGCGCTGATTTTGGAATTATATTTGAATCAGATTCAATCCGAAGCCATCTCTTGAATCGTTCAATCATCCTTTATTTTTCAAATTTCTTGAATATAAGCGCTGTATTATGTCCGCCAAAACCGAATGCATTATTCATGGCGTAAGTAATGTCTCTCTCAACCGGGCTGTTCGGCGTGTAATTTAGATCGCATTCAGGGTCCGGCTTATCCTGATTTATTGTGGGTGGGATTGTGCTGTGGTAAATGGCAAGTAAAGTTGCTATTGCCTCTGCGGCTCCGGCTGCACCGAGCATGTGCCCAGTCATAGATTTCGTAGAGTTCAGGTTCAAATTGTATGCATGCTCACCAAAAACTTTTTTAATAGAGTTGGTTTCTGCAATATCACCCAGAGGTGTGGAAGTTCCATGCATATTGATATGTTCAATATCTGTCTTGGTGATACCTGCCATTTTCATGGCATTATTCATTGCAAGAATTACACCGTTCCCATCGGGATCTGGTGCGGTAATATGATAAGCATCAGCCGAAAATCCATAGCCAACAATTTCACCATAAATTCTTGCCCCACGTTCTAATGCAGAATCTAAAGATTCAAGAATAAACATGGCTGAACCTTCTCCTAAAACAAAACCATCACGGTCTTTATCAAATGGCCTTGATGCTTTTTCAGGATCTTCATTGCGTCTTGAAAGTGCCCTCATCGATGAGAACCCGGCTATACCAATGCGCCAAACAGGTGCCTCTGTACCACCACAAACAGCTATATCTGAGTGGCCGTACCTGATATTATCGTAAGCGAGACCGATATTGTGTGACCCCGTAGCACAAGCTGATACAGCACAATAGTTCGCACCTCTGAACCCATATTTTATGGAGATGTGACCTGCGGGAATATCAGGAATGAGCATGGGAATGAAAAAGGGGTTCACTCCGCGAGAACCGTTCTCATGCAGAGATACGGATTGCTCATAAAATGTATTCATACCACCTATTCCGGTACCAACTATAACAGCTACACGATCTTTATCAATCGAATCAAGGTCAAGTTTACTGTCTTGAATGGCCTCTTCAGCGGTGATTAAAGCGTATTGTGTTACAGGGTCGAGGCGCCGGGCTTCTTTCCTGTCGAAATAATCATTAGAGTCGTAATCTTCTATTTGGCCGGCAAATTTTGTGGGTAAATCTTCCACATCAAAATGCTTGATAGGGCGCACCCCACTCTTACCAGAAAGAAGACCGTTCCAAAATTCAGGAGCGGTCTTTCCCAGTGGCGTAAGCGCACCAATTCCGGTAATTACGACTCTTCTTTCAGCCATACAATCAGAATCTGTGTATTAAGATTTCTCCTGAATGTATTTCACAGCATCGCCAACAGTGGCAATGTTTTCCGCGTCTTCATCAGGTATGCTCAGGTCGAACTCTTTTTCAAACTCCATGATCAGTTCCACAGTATCAAGAGAATCTGCTCCAAGATCATTTGTGAAATTTGCATCAGCAACTACTTCTGATTCATCTACGCCGAGTTTGTCAACTATAATTGATTTGATTTTCGATTCTACGTCTTGTGACATGTTTAGACCTATTGTTTAATTATTGGTTTAATAAAAGTTAGTTTCAAAATTCTGACACGTGAAAATACAACATATCGCCGTAAAATAACACGCTCTTGGCTATCAATCCAAATGCATCGGCTTACATCGCCATACCGCCATCCACACGGATTACTTCACCGGTAATGTAAGAACTTAAATCTGAGGCAAGAAATGCCACCACATTTGAAATCTCTTCCGGCTCTCCGGCACGGCCAAGTGGTGTTTCCTGCTTAATAGATTCGAGTACTTTTTCGTTTAGGCTCCCGGTCATCTCAGTAAGAATATATCCGGGAGCAACTACATTTGCTCTGATATTTCTGCTAGCAAGTTCTTTAGCGTAAGATTTTGTAAAGCCGATGATGCCTGCCTTAGATGCGGCATAATTACTTTGGCCTGCATTCCCTGAAATGCCCACCACCGAGCTGATGTTGATTACCGAACCGCCCCGTGCCCGCATCATTGGCTTTGCAGCAACTTTGCTGTAATTAAATATGCTTTTCAGGTTTGTGGTTATAACATCGTCCCATGCCTGCTCATCCATTCTAAGAATAAGATTATCCTTTGTAATCCCTGCATTGTTTACAAGTACATCTAATGAACCCCATTTCTCAACAATTTCACCGATCACTTCTTCAGCACGGTCAAATTTTACGGCATCAGCCTGAAAAGCAATTCCTTTTGTACCAAGAGATTCAATTTCTTTTACAACCTCATTAGCGGCATCCACTGAGCGAGCATACGTAATTGCTACATTAGCACCCAGTTTGGCTAAGGTTAATGCTATAGATTTCCCAATTCCTCTGCTTCCGCCTGTAACAAGACAATTCTTTCCTTTTAAATCCATAATTCTTTCTACTCGTATCCTTCTATGTTCACATTGTTGAGAGTTCTTTTAACCAGACCTTGCAGTACAGAGCCGGGACCTACCTCCACAAAATCAGCAGCACCATCACCAGCCATATTTTGTATGGTTTGTGTCCATTTTACCGGACTAACCAGCTGCTGAAGTAAGTTTTCTTTAATCAGATCAGGGTCAAGAGTAGCCGTAGCTGTGAAGTTGCTGTAAACAGGACACACCGGCTGCCTAAATTCAATTTCATCGAGCCTCTCTTTGAGAGCTTCATAAGCAGGCTGCATTAACGGAGAATGAAAAGCGCCACTAACAGGCAGTAATTTTGCCAGCCTGCATCCGTTTTCTTTAGCCAGCTCAACAGCTTTTTTTACGGAATCAACGTCACCGGAAATAACAACCTGACCTGGTGAATTAAAATTTGCCGGAACTACGGGTTTTTGAATGGCTTTGGTTGCCTCATCGCAGATTTTTTCAACTACTTCATTTTCCATCCCGATGATAGCGGCCATTGTACCCGGATAAAGCGTTCCGGCTTCCTGCATTAATGATCCTCTGAGAACTACCAAATTAAATGCAGATTCAAAATCTAAAACCTCTGATGCTGCAAGGGCAGAAAATTCACCTAAACTGTGCCCGGCAACCATATCCGGTTTTTGGCCAAGAGTTTCAAACAAGGCAACAGAGTGAACAAAAATTGCAGGTTGTGTAAATTTAGTCTGGGTAAGTTGCTCTGATGGGCCTTCAAACATAATTTTGCTCAACGAAATACCCATAATCTCGTTAGCTTTTTCGAGAGTAGTTCTGAATTTTTCGTTGGAATCGTAATGATTCTTACCCATTCCAACTTTTTGCGAACCCTGTCCAGGAAATATAAATGCTCTCATATTATTTACTCCATTTCAGGTAAATGGCTCCCCATGTGAGACCACCACCAAAAGCTGATAGTACGAGGTTATCGCCTTTTTTAAGCTGATTTTTCCAATCATAAAGGCAAAGCGGAATAGTGGCTGCGGTTGTATTGCCGTATTTGCCGATATTTATCATCACCTTCTCTTTGTCTATACCCATGCGCCTTGCAGTAGCATCTATAATTCGAAGATTTGCCTGATGCGGAACCAACCATGCGATATCGTCGCCCGATAAATTATTCCTCTCCATAATTTCCAGGGACACATCGGCCATTCCTTCAGTAGCTTTCTTAAAGACCGAGCGGCCATCCTGCCTTATATAATGCTCTTTATTTTTTACAGTCTCTTCGGTAGCAGGCCTGATACTGCCTCCAGCCGGCTGATAAAGCATACATTGCTCATCTCCTTCTGTGTGGTGTACAAAATCGATAATCCCTCCTTCTTCCCCCGCTTCAAGAACAACAGCCCCGGCTGCATCTCCAAAAAGTATGCAGGTTGTCCGATCGGTAAAATCCACTATTGCACTCATCTTATCCGCTCCGATCACCAGTACCTTTTTTGCCCGTCCGGATTCTATCATCATGGCTCCGTTGGATAGCGCAAACAGAAAACCTGAACAAGCCGCTGAGAGGTCAAATGCATAGGCGTTATCAGCACCAATTCTTTTCTGAACCAAAGCAGCAGTTGCGGGAAACATGTAGTCAGGTGTAACAGTAGCAAGTATTATGGCATCAATTTCGTTTGCTGGAACACCTGCATCTGCAAGTGCTTCGATTGCAGCTTTTTCTGCCATAAAGGAAGTGCCTTTACCCGAATCTTTTAAAATTCTTCGCTCAGAAATACCGGTTCTGCTTCGTATCCACTCATCGTTTGTATCTACGTAGGATTCGAGCTCCTTATTGGTCATGATATACTCCGGCAGATAGTGCCCCACACCGGAAATAATTGCTCTTTTCGAAGTCATAAATGTTAGTTAGTTATTAAGAGAAGAGACAATTTTTTTATTGATCTCAGATTCAACGCAGTGTACTGCATTGATTATCATATTCTTTATTGCCGTAACCGAGCTGCCACCGTGCCCAACAAGACTCACTCCGTTTACTCCAAGAAACGGTAACCCGCCTACCTGTTCGTAGTTAAAAGTATGCATTGTTTTGGCAATGATACTGAATACAAGTTTTTGTTCTGTTTCATCCAGATTTTCCTCTGTCATCTTCTTCTTGAGCAGAAATTTGAGAACATCAGGTATTGATTCACCAAACTTTAGTACTACATTTCCGGTGAAACCGTCTGTGATATAAATATCACTTTTACCAAATAAAATATCTTTTCCTTCGATATTTCCGGCAAAATTTGGCAATTCAGCTAATTTTTGATGTACTTCTTTGTGCAGATCGAGCCCTTTTTCCGGTTCTTCTCCAATATTGATTAAGCCGATTGTAGGGTTGGGAATTTCCATAATTTCCCGTGCAAAAATTTCGCACATTTTGGCGAACTGAAGATACATTTCTGGCTTCAGTTCAAGATTTGCGCCTGCATCGGCAAGCAGGCTCACACCTTTTGTTGTAGGGTAGGTTACGGCTATAGTTGGCCTCAAAACACCTTCAAGCTTTCCGAGAATAAATGTTGAAGCTGCGAGAAGTGCCCCTGTATTACCAGCACTTACAAAAGCATCACATTTTCCTTGTTTATGCGCGGTTAACCCAATTGCGATGGAAGATTGCTGCTTGTTTTTTACAGCTGATGCAGGCGACTCATCCATTCCAATAATCTGGGGAGCATGTTGGATATGAATACGGTTTGAATCGTACTCTTTGTCAGCGAGCTCTGTTTTAATCAAGTCTTCGGGGCCCAAAAGAAGAACATGTATACGATCATCTTCTTTTGTTGCCTCAATAGCACCCAGAACCGGCCGCTCCGGGTAGTGATCTCCGCCTACAGCATCAACAGCAATTAACATTGAATAATTGATTAGGATTTAGAAATATCTAGAACCTGTCGACCTCTATAATACCCACATTCCATGCATACATGGTGATATCGGTGCATTGCACCACAATTTTTACATTCTGCAAGAGGAATTTCCGATAATGCATGATGCGATCTTCGCTTATTCCTGCGAGCTTTCGATGTTTTTCGTTTAGGATGTGCCATTTAATTGCAATTTAATAAGTTACTTCAGTTTTTTTAACGCTGCCCATCTTGGGTCTATGTCATTTTCGTTACTGGCCTGATTCCCAAATTTCTGTAATTCAAACTCTTTTGGATTACCCTCAGAATCTAAGAAATCCGGATGAATTTTTTTTATGGGAATATCAAGCATCATTGTGTCGCGAACTTCTTTACTTATATCCATCGATAAATCAACCGCTGATATCTGTTTTACAGATCCTTTAGCTGTTTCCGACTCTTCAACAGGATTCGGATCAAAAAAAATATAATATGACCCGGTTAAATCCTTTTTAAAGGTTTGTAAAGATCTATCGCATATCAGTTCTGCTTTTGCAGCAATATTGAATTTAACTTCAACGAAATGATCTGTTTTGTAGAATTCCACATCCACAGACCCCCCGTTAAAAGCAACAGTATCATCGAGCTCAATATCTTCTGGCTCTAGATTCACTGTCTGTGCACTTCTGCCATCCGGCAGATCTTTTACATTAAATGTCAATTTTGCTGCTTCCACAATAGCTTTGAAAAATAAAGATATCTTATTTTTAATGCAATTTAATTAAATAGCCCAAACAACCTTTGTTCTACCATGGTGATTACTTTACCAAGATCCTCTTCGTTGTTTACAAAATCGAGGTTATCAGTATCTATGATTAGCTTTTCCTGGTCGTACCGATCAATCCAGTCTTCGTAAAGTCGGTTTAAACGCTCAAGATATTCTATGCGTATGGTGTTTTCGTACTCACGGCCGCGTTGTTGTATTTGCCGCACGAGTGTTGGGACTTCAGCCCGGAGATAGATAAGCAGATCCGGCGGCTTTAAATAAGAAACCATTTCCGAGAACAAAGCACAGTAATTCTTGTAATCTCGATCACTCATTAACCCCATTTCATGGAGGTTTTTTGCAAAGATCTCAACATCTTCATAAATGGTTCTGTCCTGAATCAAGCTTTTCTCTGCATTCATCAACGTTTTTTGATGCTGAAACCTGCTTGAAAGAAAATAGATTTGAAGGTTAAAACTCCACCTTCTCATATCATCATAAAAATCTGATAAGTATGGATTATCGTCCACAGACTCGTAGTAAGTTTCCCATCCAAAATTCTTACCGAGCAAAGAGGTGAGGCTCGATTTTCCTGCACCAATATTGCCTGCAATTGCTATGTATTTCTTGTTCAAATCAGACATTTAACCTTTCCCTAATAAAGTGTACATGGCTTGTTTATAATCTTCTACTCCCGGCTGGTTAAACGGGTTCACTCCAAGCATATACACATACACCGCTGTAAAGAGTTCATAAAAATAGATTAACTGCCCAAGTTGTTGCGCATTGAGCATTTCAAGCTGAATTTTTATGACCGGAACTCCACCGGCTGTGTGGGCCTGAACAGTACCTTCTTGAGCACTTTTGTTAATTTTGTGATAGAGCTTACCGGTAAGGTAATCCAGGCCATCTACGTTATCTTCACTACCCTCTGTAACCTTTAAATTTGAAATTGGCTTATCTACAACAAGTAGAGTTTCCAGGATATTTCGGCGCCCTTCCTGAACTAACTGCCCAACACTGTGCAGGTCAGTAGAGTACCCGGCCAGAGCGGGAAACAGACCCATTCCCTCTTTTCCTTCACTCTCCCCAATCAGTTGTTGCACCCAGGCAGTAAATCCTAAGAGTTCCGGTTCAAAAGAGCCGATGACATCAATTGCATAGTTTTTTTCGTGAAAAAGATATCTCGCAGCAGCATATTCAAGTACTTCGGATGCATCTTCTTCATTTTTCTCAAATTCTGATACCGCACCATAAAAAAGTGTTTGAATATCAATCCCAGCAACTGATACGGGTAACAAGCCTACGGGAGTAAGTACTGAGAAACGCCCGCCAACATCATCCGGTATCACGTACTTTTTATACCCTTCCTCCGCGATTATTTTATTCAATACTCCGCCCGAGTGGCCGGTTGTAGCAATAATTCTGTTTTTTGCGTCTTCAAATTTACTGTGAATCCAGCTTCTAAGCGTTCTGAATGCCAGAGCAGTCTCCAGTGTACTACCTGATTTAGAGATTACATTCAAATACACTTCTTTGGCTGAACCATCTTCTTTCGGATTATCCAGATAGTCAAGCAGTTCTGAAAGGTAACGCCCGCTCATGTGATGCCCGGCATATATAATTTCGGGCCCCATTCTTCCAAATTGTGGTGTAAGAGCCCTTATCAGTGCCATTGCCCCGGTGTACGAACCACCAATACCGGCTACAATAAACACATCGGCTTTTTGCCTTATTTCTGAAGCAAATGAAGATATTTCTTCCAGTTCTGCATCATTCGGTTCACTCAAAATACTTCTCCAGCCAAGCCACTCACTTCCTGCACCGCTTTTATCTTTAACCTTTTCGAAAGCTATTTCTGCTTTCTTTTTTGCATCATTTAGTGCCGCTTCATCAAGAAACGTAACGGCATTGCTTATGTCTGTTTTTATCATTTTTTTATCGTAATACTTTTGACAGTTCAACAAGGTCGAAATCTATCTTTTTTATTTTACCAAATGTTTCCTCGAGCGGAGTAATTTTAACTTCACTATTAATAACTCCAACCATAACACCGCTTTTTCCATTTTTTAGTGCACTTACAGCTTCATATCCAAGCCTGCTGGCAAGTACACGGTCGTGAGCAGTGGGCGAACCTCCCCGCTGAATATGGCCCAAAATAGCCACGCGCATGTCGTACTGCTTAAAATCCGGCTCAAGCTGTTCCCCCAGTTTTACGGCACCTCCGGTTTGTTCACCCTCTGCAACAACTATAAGAGTACTGCGGCTGTGTACCTGTAAAATTTCCTTGAGTGCTGATTTTATTTCATCAATATCTCGATTGTACTCGGGTAGAATAATGAGTTCTGCACCACTCGCAAGGCCCGTTTCAAGCGCAATAAATCCGGCATGGCGTCCCATTACTTCAATCAGAAACATTCTCTCATGAGCATCAGCAGTATCGCGGATTTTATCGATTGCTACCATGGCCGTATTTAGAGCTGTATCATACCCGATGGTTTCATCACTGCCAATCAAATCATTATCTATGGTGCCGGGAATTCCAACTACTTTTATTCCATGCTCTTTTGCTAAAACAGTGCCGCCCCGAAACGTACCATCTCCACCAATTACAACAAGGGCTTCAATATCTTTCTCTTTAAGTTGATCTGCGGCCTCCTGCCTTCCCTCTTTTGTCATAAATTTATCTGAACGAGCCGATTTTAGTATGGTACCGCCCCGTTGGATTATTCCCGATGCATCTGATGAAGTAAACGGCACAAAATCTCCCTTTATCAATCCCCTGTAGCCAAAACGTACACCAAAAATCTGAATACCAAAGTGTTCAGCTGAACGAACCACTGCCCTGATCGCGGCATTCATTCCCGGGGAATCACCACCACTGGTAAGAACTGCTATTCTTTTCAAATGTGTTATTATTTTTGATTCTGTTCGTTGAAATACAAACTAAACAGCAGGTTTACATTGCGCAAATTATTAATGAGTAATATTTGTATTTTGTTCCACTCTTTATCAATCGTTTAAATGTATCGCGCAAGAGGTAGTATTGAATAACTCTGACACATTAACCAAAAAAAGTTCACTTTCAGAAGTTACATCTCCAGTAAAAGATGATCTCGCTGTTTTCAGAAAATTTTTCAAAAAAGAAATCAGCAGTGATGTTTTTCTGCTCGATCAAATCATACGGTATTTACTGCGCCAAAAAGGTAAAGAGATCCGCCCAACATTTGTATTTATGACAGCCAGAATGTTCGGCAATGTTGACAATCGAAGTTTTATTGCAGCAACCATGGTAGAATTGATGCATACTGCCACACTGATCCACGATGATGTAGTTGACGAGGCCGATAAACGCCGCGGATTTCTGAGTATTAACAAAATTTGGAGAAACAAAGCCGGTGTTTTACTTGGGGATTTTCTGCTTTCCAAAGGCCTGCTGATTGCTCTTGATCATAAAGAGTACAAACTGCTGCATGTTCTCTCTGATGCCGTTAAAAAGATGAGTGAAGGAGAACTAAGGCAGCTCAAAACATCCAACCTCTTCAACATGACTGAGGAACGTTATTTTCAGATCATATCAGAGAAAACAGCAAGCCTTATTGCAGCCTGCTGCCAGTGTGGTGCTATTGCAGTTACCGATGATGAGTCTATCGCAGAGGCCATGCACGAAATTGGACTGGATATCGGTATTGCATTTCAGATTAAAGACGATCTTTTCGATTACGGTATTGATGATATTGGCAAACCAACCCGCAACGATATTAAGGAGAGAAAAGTAACTCTGCCGTTGATTTATGCACTTGAAAAAGCCACAAAACCAAAGCAACTTCAGATTCGCCGCCTCATGCGGAAGCGAAACAAATCCTCTAAGGATATCAATCGAATTGTGGAATTTGTTCATGAATACAAAGGACTTGA
>SLGA01000067.1 GCA_007123985.1 Balneolaceae bacterium
ATTAGTTTAATAGCCTAAATCAACCACCCCTAAATCCCCTCCTTGGAAAGGAGGGGACTTCTCATGTTGCCAAATTCAATGATTTTATATCGAACTCACGTTAGACTATTCAATTGAAATAAAATTTTAAGAAAAAAGATCATCTGATTCTGAAGTCGATATGAATTGTGTTGATTTTTCCGGGGAATTCTAATCTGGCAAAAAGCGGTTGGTAAACAGATCATATCATCATATTTTTACTGTTCTATACAAAGCAAAAAAATGAATACACAAAATAGCAGGGTAAACACTGCTATTTCTATTTTAAAAAGTTGATAAACAGCTACCTATGAAAAAAAACTATCTATCGCAGGAAGGTTACGATAAACTGGATAAAGAGCTGAGGGACTTGAAAACGCGCGGGCGAAAAGAGATAGCCCAGGAGATTGCCGATGCCAGAGCTCAGGGTGATCTTAGCGAAAACGCCGAATATGATGCAGCCAAAGAGGCACAAGGGCATTTGGAAAAAAAGATTGCGGAACTCGATCACATACTTGCCACGGCAACTATTATCGATGAAAAGAATATTGATGCGTCAAAAGCGTATCTTTTATCTACCGTTACTATTCTGAACAAGAAAGTAAACAAAGAGATGAAATATACCCTGGTTTCAAAAAATGAAGCCGATTTTAAGCAGGGAAAAATTTCTGTTGATTCCCCCATTGGGAAAGCTATTCTCGGCAAAGAAGTGGGAGATACTGTTTCAGTAAAAGTACCCGCCGGTATGCTGGAATTGAAAGTATTAAATATAGAACGATCATAAATACAGATTCATGAAAATTGGAGTTATTGGAACCGGTTATGTAGGCCTTGTAACCGGAACTTGTTTTGCAGACAGCGGCAATGATGTAATTTGCGTTGACATCGACGAAAAGAAAGTAGAACGAATGAGAAACGGTGAAGTGCCCATTTATGAGCCGGGCCTCAACCGTGTGTTTGACCGTGCCATACGTGAAAACCGGCTTATTTTTACAACCGATCTGGAAAAGGCTTTTCAGGAATCAGAGATCATTTTTCTCTGCCTTCCAACACCTCCGGGCGCTGATGGCCAGGCCGACCTGAGCTTTGTACTAAATGTAGCTGATCAGCTCGGTGATCTTTTTAACAAATTTCCGGGATACAGGGTAATTGTGAACAAAAGCACAGTACCCGTTGGAACAGCAGACAGGGTGCATGAAAAAATTGCTGCAAAAACAGAACATGATTTCGATGTGGTTTCAAACCCCGAGTTTCTTCGGGAAGGAGCCGCCGTTGAAGATTTTATGAAACCCGAGCGGGTTGTGGTTGGAACAAGTAGTAAAAAAGCCGCTGATTTGATGACGGCTCTATATGAACCGTTTGTACGCAGCGGAAACCCGATTATTATCATGGACGAGCGCAGTTCGGAGCTCACCAAGTATGCAGCAAATGCCATGCTTGCTACAAAAATTACGTTTATGAACGAGATTGCCAACATCTGTGAAAAGGTAGGTGCGAATGTCGATCACGTTCGCCGTGGCATCGGAACCGACTCACGAATCGGTAAGCGATTCCTTTTTGCAGGAATTGGCTATGGCGGTAGCTGTTTCCCGAAAGATGTGCAGGCCATACACCACACTGCCGGCGAATACGGCTACGATTTCAGAATACTCGATTCGGTTATGAAGGTAAATGAGTACCAAAAGGTTTCCATTGTGGAGAAAATGAAACTCTATTACAATGGCAAACTGGAAGGGAAAACCGTTGGGATCTGGGGCTTGTCATTCAAGCCGGAAACCGATGATATTCGTGAAGCGCCGTCATTATACATTACCGAAGAGCTGGCTAAAATGGGTGTTTCTATGAAGGCGTACGACCCTGAAGCAATCGAAACATTTAAACAGGCAGTATCTCAAGAGACTCTCTCGAAAATTGAATTTATGGATGATCGTGATTCAGTAATCAACGGTGTGGACGCCCTTGTGATTTGCACCGAGTGGAACGAGTTCCGACGGCCTGATATGAATCGCTTTTCAAAAGTAATGAAAGAACCTGTAGTATTTGACGGCCGAAATCTGTACGATTTAAATCGGGCAGAAGAAGCCGGTTTGATATACATCAGCGTTGGAAGGCCCAGCGTGAATATTTAACATTGCTTAAAAAGCAATCCGCAAATTGTAAATTATGAGTGCAAGAGTATTAATTACCGGTGGTGCCGGTTTTCTTGGGTCACATCTATGTGATCGCTATTACAGCGAAGGCTGGGATGTGATCTGTATGGATAATTTGATTACGGGTGCAGAAAGCAACATTACCCACCTGATCGGAAAAGAGAGGTTCGAATTCGTGAAATATGATGTTACGAATTATATCCACGTAGATGGGGCACTCGATCTGATTCTTCATTTTGCATCTCCCGCATCCCCGATCGATTACCTCGAAATGCCTATACAAACACTGAAAGTGGGTTCACTCGGTACGCATAAAGCACTAGGCCTGGCAAAGGCAAAGAATGCAAAATTCTTGCTTGCATCCACCAGTGAGGTGTATGGTGACCCGCTCGAACATCCTCAAAAAGAAACCTACTGGGGAAATGTAAATCCTACCGGTTACAGAGGAGTGTACGATGAGGCGAAGCGATTTGCCGAAGCAATGACGATGGCATACAATCGATTCCATGATATTGAAACTCGCATTGTAAGGATTTTTAATACATACGGATCCCGTATGAGACTTCGTGACGGACGGGCACTCCCCACCTTTTTCAGGCAGGCAATGAAAAATGAACCGATTACTGTTTTTGGTGATGGCTCTCAAACCCGCTCATTCACCTACGTGGACGACCTGGTTGAAGGGATATATCGCCTCGCTGAAAGCAGTGAGGTTGAACCGGTGAATATTGGCAATCCGGAAGAGATTACCATTCTTGAGTTTGCCGAAGAGATCATCAAAATAACCGGCAGTACAAGTGAGATTGTATTCAAAGAGCTTCCGGCAGATGATCCCCAGGTGCGCCAGCCCGATATCACCAAAGCCAAACGGGTGCTGAACTGGGAACCCAAAAC
The DNA here is from genome assembly GCA_007123985.1 of Balneolaceae bacterium. Classification (GTDB taxonomy): domain Bacteria; phylum Bacteroidota; class Rhodothermia; order Balneolales; family Balneolaceae; genus Rhodohalobacter. Next base: position 3,063 of record SLGA01000067.1, read on the forward strand.
AGACAGACAAACCGGCCTCAGAAAAACGATGGAATATTTCGAGAAAATGGTTCAGTCTGATGTCTGAAAAAAAACTGATCGACCTCTATCCGTACCGGATGAAAGGAAATACACCTGAATTTCTACTACTAAAGAGAGCGAAAGGGCATATTTACCACGGGCAGTGGAGAATGGTTGGTGGTAAAGTAAAACCCGGAGAAACTTACTGGGAGGCTGCCCTCAGAGAACTCAAAGAAGAGACTTCATTAACTCCGGTAAAATTCTGGACTATTCCGGGCGTTAACCAATTTTATGAGCAAAAAACGGATATGATTCACTCGATTCCTGCGTTTGCAGCGGAACTGAGTGTTGATGAAATTCCCGTTTTGGATGAGGAGCACAACGATTTTGGATGGTTTCAAATGGATGACGCCCTTGAGGTAATCATTTGGCCGGAACAAAAACGCCTGCTTTCTCTTACCAACAAACTGTTAACCGCCGACCAAATACTTGAAGATTGGATCGTTTCTACAGACTGATATTAATACTTATATTTCTGCTGCCTCTGATTGCAGTAAATAATGTAAATGCACAGACTTCGCGTTACGAAGTACTTCCCGCACCCGATGTATGGTACAATGATGTGGACGGTATTTTACTGGGTGTGCGGTTGAAAGGGCAGGTGCCGGGCACGTTCGAAGATGGACCACACCGGCTTGAGGCGGGTTTTTGGGTTGGTACCTGGCTGCCCTCATTGCCGGTATCCTATTTCATTACCTACACTGAGCCGATTGAGCAGTGGTCGGATTACGGAAGCGAGGCCAATATTCAGTTAAGAAGTTCTGTGCGAACCGGATATCACAACCATGGAATTGCATTCAATAAAAGATGGCAGCAGGGATTTGATGAACGCCGCTTCCGCGAGTTTGGAATATACAACTCCTTTGAAAAACGGTTCGATCATGAATATGTGCCTTTTGAACCGCTATGGTCTGAGTTCAACTCAATCGAACAGATATTTTCTGACAGGTCAAAACTGTTAACCTCACTCTCATTCGAACTTCAGGATGACAACAAACTGGGTTGGTACAATATTGAAGCCGGAACCCGGTTTCAGTATCTCAATGATTTTTTTACCACATTTACCCTAAGGGCAACGCAGCGTATTGAATTTAACGACTATTTTGGGCTGCGTTTACGGGGTTATGCAGGAATCGCCTCCGAGAACAGTGCCCCCGAATATCTCTTTTCACGAAGTACCCGTCCGGCTATTGACTGGATGAGTAATGGATTTACGAGGGCAAAAGGAACCATCCCAACCCGTTGGATGAACAGCGGAAATATTCATGTTGCAGGCGGAGCAAATGTTCGCGGATACAACTCACGGGATATTGCCTCTTTTCAATACTGCGTTACCGATGAATCCTCCATTTGCGTAACGGCACCCAATACCTTCAACAGTGTAGCCTCCTTGAATGCAGAGCTCGATTACTGGAACCCGATTGCTGTTCTGTTTAATGACATTCCCTATGCATCCGAATTTTTAAATTTCAGAACCTATCTCTTTTTTGATTCCGGAACAGCTTTAGGTGTTGCTGATAACGACCCCGATGGCGTCTTTTCAAATGCCGGTGCAGGTTTTTCTTTATCTTTAAATATTCCGGACTATCTAGGTAAACCGCGCGGATTTGTATTGAGATATGAAATACCGTTTTGGCTTTCAGACCCCGGAGATGAAGACGCCTTCAAATTCCGGCACCTTTTCGGCTTCGGTGCCGTTGTATCGTTCTAAACCATATTTATGGATTATCGCCAGCTAACCATACTGCTCATTGTGTTCTTTTTTTCAATCTCTTGCACATCAAGCAGGTGGATTGTTACAGATCAGAATGCAACGGATGAGCGTATTGATCCGGTTATACTCACGGAAAGAAATATACTTCAGGTTATTGAAGAACCTTCCGCTGATAATCCTGTTGCTACTTTCGGGGTATTCACTGTTGCTGAGCAGGAGTTTATTCAGAGAATCCAGGTTGAACGAACCATTCAGAGGTATAAACCGCGATGGGGGTTTTTAGCGTTTGGCCTGGCCGGAGCCACATTTGCTGCACTTGCTGCAAACACATCAGTTGTATTTCCGGCGCTCTCCTCAGGTACGAAGCTCCCCTTAAATGCTGTTGCAGCCGGGCTTGCCGTACTCTCTTTCTCCAATATGGAGCCTACGGGTGACCCTATTTTTACGGGTGAAACGGAGTTGATGCGAAGAAGCGGTACGGAAATTGTGAGTGATACTCTGCGCAGCCAGTTCACAGAGCTGGAAATGGATGTACGAGCAGAAGTTTATTTTAGCGATTCGTTGCTGTTTTCCACCAACCGAATCAATCCATCTAACGGAACGGTTGCATTAAATCTCTCGCAGGTGGCAGATTTTATTGAAGGAGATATTGAGACAGGTTCAATCGTAACCGTTGCTCTTTTATATGATGATGAGAGGCTAACACGAGATTTTGAAATTGCTGATTTTCTCTCTCCGTATGTTTCGGTTACATCGCCGGTAGCTGTGCTCAGGAATGCACCGGTTTTAAATGAGCTGAACATTATTACAGAGGTTGGAGAAGGGAGCTCACTCCAACTTGTGAACAGAGAACCGGAAGGGTGGTACAGGGTTCGTTTTGGCGGATCAGAGGTCTTTTTGCCGGTAAATGCCGGTAACGTTGAATGGCTGGCTGAGAGGGCAGGCGAAACTCCGGATGTATTTGAGTTCACGGAGGTGCCATTTGGAGAGATTGATGTGGAAAATTCGGTACCAGTGTTAAAACCAAGAAACAGCAACGATCGCGCTATTGTACTCACCAATGGGTTTGCGGAGAATGCGGAAGTTCGTCCATATCTTGACAGGGATCACGAGCTTTTTATGTTTTATATGAGGCATGCGCTTCAAATGGCAGAAAGCCAAATTTATTATATCGAGATGGACTCATCGAGGGATTGGAAAAGCGAGCTCTCTGATGTGCCTGTAATGGAAGATGAAGGGTCACTGTTTATCTACCTATCCGGTTTTGCAACTCTCGCTCAGCCGGCCGCAATATACTTCGATTTTACTGAAGTGAGAGAAGGTGAGGGTTTGTTACATACATTTCTCTTCGAAGAGTTTGAACGGATTAATCCATCCGCACTGTTTTTGCAGGCTGATCTGCAGTATGGGTTTATAAACGGTGAGAGCAGTAGTTCGGCAGTGCGAAGCGGGTATAATTCGGTGCTTCAGCAGGTTGCTGGCCGGTTGCAAAGAATCATTCCAAACTCGTTCATTTTGTTCAGTCACAGGCCGGGTCAGCAGTCATCCGTCTATACAAGTGTGGGTTTTGAAAATCAGCGGCACCACATTTTCAACTATTACTGGGCAGATGCCATCAAAAAAAGAAATACTCGGGTTCATGAGCTGATTCGCCATCTCGAAAATAATGTGGATTATACCTCCCGGCGTCTGCACGATCGCCCTCAGGAAATTCAGGCATTTGGAAATTTTTCTCTCAACATTACTCAGTGATGGCCGGCTGGGGGTTTATAATTTTGTGTGCTTCAACGTCTGTTCTTTTAGCGCACTTATTTAAAATAACCGAATACAAAAAGCTGAATACTACCCGTGTATTAACTGTAAACTATTTCATCGCAACCCTTTTCGCCGCTATTTTGGCCATCCGCGAGGGAGTTACTTTTCCTGAGATATCCGAACTTTCTGTTCCCTTTATATTTGCGATGGCTGTTGGTTTTGTATTCATTGCAAATTTTTTCATATACAGTAAATCCGTGCATCTAAACGGAGTCGGAATAAGTGTGGCTGCTATGCGGGTATCACTGCTGGTGCCTGTTTTTACGGCCATATTATGGTATCAAGAAGTGTTGTCAACCCTGCAGTGGATCGGTATTATAATTGTATTCGGCGCACTTTTTTTACTTCTGCCAAACAAACGAAAGTTAATCAAAGAACCTCTCAGTGCAGGCTGGCTTTTGGTGATTCTCTTTATTGGAACCGGAATTGGGGATGCCTCCCTGATGGTTTACGAAGAGGAGTTTTCTGTAGAGATACCAAAAGAACTATTCATGGGTGCCGTGTTTTTCGCCGCTTTTTTGATTGGCAGTTCGGTACTCGTTATCCGTAAAAAGACCTCGTTTAATAAGCAGGAATGGTTAATGGGGGCGGCCATCGGGATACCAAATTTATTAACATCCATTTTTTTAATACGGGCACTTGAACAGCTTAGCGGAGCCATCGTTTACAGCAGTGTAAATGTGCTCACCGTTCTTGGTGCCACCTTTCTTGGTGTTTTCAGGTGGGGCGATCAATTTACAAAAGCTCAGTGGACGGGAATTTTTCTTGCACTCGCTGCCATTCTTCTTCTGTTATGATTTTTATGGATTAATACAGGATTTATAATCTTGTGCTATATTCAGGGGATTTGGTGATGTCTGCTTCCGTGCAGTTATGCCAAATTTTTCTGGTTAATAAACTTTCGAGTTGAGTAATCAAATAATGATCAATCAAGAAAACGGTAAGTAAATAAATATGAGTCTGCTAA
>SLGA01000263.1 GCA_007123985.1 Balneolaceae bacterium
GCATCGGGCCGGAAGTTGCCATTAAATCATTCGCAAAAATTGACCTTAATCAATCTATTCCTGTATGGATTGGCAGTCCATCCGTATTCAGCTTTTATCTTAAAACTACAGGTTTAAAACTGCCAACTTATTTGATTGAGGATGATGCAGATCTTAAACCGGGCCACATTCACCTTCTTAACCCATTTCTGAACGAGAAAATCAATCCTCTTCCGGGTCAACTCTCAGCTGAAGCCGGGCGGGCATCGATGGTATCTATCGAAACCGGAACAAAATTGTGTATAGATGGATATTGTAATGCTTTGGTTACATCACCAATTTCAAAAGAGGCTATACACAAAGCAGGGTTTGGCTTCCCCGGGCATACGGAATACCTGGCTCATCTAACCGAATCTGATGATGTAATGATGATGCTTGTGAACGAGAGACTCCGTGTTGCACTTTCAACCATTCATATTCCGGTAAAAGATATTGCCAAAAATATTCAGACCGAATCACTGCAAAAACAGTTGTTTATTCTTCACTCTGTGCTCAATCGGAATTTTAAGATTCCAAGTCCAAAAATTGCTGTTTTGGGATTAAACCCTCATGCAGGTGATGGTGGAGTTATTGGAACAGAAGAATCTGAACTTATCAAGCCGGCCATCGAAGCCGCAAAAACCAACGGAATAGATGCAGCCGGTCCATTCGCAGCTGATGGTTTTTTTGGAAGCCATCAATACAAACAGTTCGACGCGGTTCTTGCTATGTATCACGATCAGGGTCTCATACCTTTCAAAACACTCACTTTTGGCAAGGGTGTAAATTTCACTGCCAACCTTAAAGTTATCCGCACATCTCCGGATCATGGAACTGCCTTTGCAATAGCCGGAAAAAATATGGGTGATGAGAGTTCCTTTCTTGAAGCGTACAATCTTGCAGTTTCATTAGCACAAAACCAATTTACAGAGGATCCGGTATGAGCAAATCCAGCGCAGAAAAACGGGATTATTCCGTTCTTGCCGAAATTTACGATGATGTAATGGCTGATGTGGATTATGAAACATGGGCAGACTATATCGATGAAATTATTCTTGAGCACAATCCTGAAGCAATTGATCTGCTTGAGCTCGCGTGTGGCACAGGAACAATTGCCCTCTCTCTTGAAGAGCTTGATTGTTACACGATCACTGCATCCGACGGATCACCGGATATGGTACAGAAGGCCATCGAAAAGGGGCAAAAAGTTCATTCCGAAATTGACTTTCAAACCATAAACTTTCTCGATATCTGCCTCAAAAAGAAATTTGATGTGGTATTTATGGTTTTCGACAGTATCAACTATCTCCATACCGAAATTGATATTTTGAAACTGCACGAACAGGTAAAAAATGTGCTCAAACCGGGTGGAATTTTTATTTATGATTTTACCACACCGAGAAATTCGAGGAAAGCCATTCGTTTTTTGCACAATCATCAGAAAGAGATCAGCTCCACAATTCGTTATTACCGTGAAAGTTCTTTCGATGGGAAAAACAGAATTCACACGAATCATTTCAGAATAGTGAAAGAAGATCCGGTGAATAAAAACAAATCGGTTGTCTCTGAGGAGAAACATCAACAGAAAATTTACACGCAGGCTGAGATAGAAGCCATCATAAAGAAAACAGATTTCACTATATTACAAGCTTATGACGGATTTGAACTTAGGCCTGCACACGAAAAAAGTCTCAGAATAACCATGGTATTACAATGAGTGTAAACGGAGTTATTGAGCTCAATAATGTTACTGTCAGTTTTGACCAGAATACGGTATTGGACAGTATCAATTTCTATTTGGGAACCGGTGAATTTTGTTACGTTATAGGCCGTACCGGTGCAGGGAAAAGCTCATTCTTGAAACTGCTGTATCGCGATGTAACTCCGGATAACGGTCTTGTTCATGTTGCAGATTTTGATGTTACCAGGCTTCCCGATAAGAAAATACCTTACTTGAGAAGGCGAATTGGTGTTGTATTTCAGGATTTCCAGCTTCTCCCCGATCGAAATGTATTTGATAACGTGGGTTTTGCACTACGAGTAACCGGGCATAAAAAAAGCTTTATCAAACACAGGGTTCTTGAAGTACTGGGGCTCGTTGGACTAAGCCACAAACGTAATGCGATGCCGAATGATCTTTCCGGCGGGGAAAAACAACGGGTAGTAATTGCCCGTGCACTGGCAAATGAACCCCGGCTTCTGCTTGCTGATGAACCCACCGGAAATCTTGATCCCGAAGCAAGCAGTTCCATTATGGAGCTCCTGCGCCAGATCAACAACCGTGGCATGGCCGTGCTGATGGTAACACATGATTACGATGTTATACGGAAATTCCCTGCTCGCACCGTTCAAATTGAAAATGGCGAACTAAACGATATCAAAATTATTTAAACCAACATTTCTAAATGCGATTTCTTCGCAAGTAATCAGTAATTCATTTTCTATGTATTCAAGTATAAAATCTGTCGCTTTTTTTTCTGTCGCATTGGTGCTCTTTTCCTGTACCGGAACAGAGCAAATCTCTGTCCCCGAACCTGTTCAGGAGCAAGTTCAATCTTTTTCCATCGAACGGCCCATTCCCTACCCTATTGATATACCCGACGCATACTTGTTTGCACAGCAACGAGGTACAAGAACTACGGATGGTACCCCGGGAGAAGATTACTGGCAAAACTACGCGAGTTATACACTTCATGCCGAACTCGTACCGGAAACTCATACAGTTTACGGATCTGCGCAAATCACTTACACAAATAACTCACCCGATGATCTGGATGTGATTGTTGTGGAACTTGCACAAAACCTGCATAAGGCCGGTACACCCAAGTACGACATTACAGAGATTACAGGTGGTGTTGATCTCACCAAAATTATGGCAAACGGATCAGAACTCGGCGAAACCACAGCTACAGCACGGTGGATTGAGGGTGCCAGCGGATTTATTAATGAAGGTACTCAGCTTTACATTTTCCCAAATGAAATAGTAGAATCTGGCGGCACAATCGACCTGGAGTTTGAATGGTCGTTTGTGGTACCCGAGCAAGGTGCTTCCGGCAGAATGGGCCGCAGCCGAGATAATCTCTATTTCATAGCCTACTGGTACCCCCATATTGCTGTTTATGACGATGTTTATGGTTGGTTTTATGATCCGTTTTTAGGCAATGCAGAATTCTATCACGGCTTTGCTGATTATGAGCTCACTGTAACTGCACCACGTGAGTGGATTGTGATGGGTACAGGCGAATTCTTAAATCCGGATGAAACCCTCTCCCCTATTATGCTTGAACGATATTTGGATGCGGGTACAACAGATGAAACAATTGTAATAGCAGATTTTGATGAACTGGAACGTGCCACAGCAGACTCTGATGACGGCAAACTGACATGGAGGTTCGTCTCTGATAAAGTTCGGGATGTTGCGTTCAGTGCAACACTTGAATCTCGCTGGGAAGGCTCTCGCACACCTGTTGGAGACCTGACAGGGAACGGACAAACTGACTACACCCGAATCAATACGTTCTATCGTGATACAGCGCCGCTTTGGGAAGATCAAACCGAATATGCCCGCCACAGCATCACATTTCTATCTGATTATTTGAATATGCCTTACCCTTGGCCGCACATGACCTCGGTTGAGGGAGCAGATATTATCGGTGGTGGAATGGAATTTCCTATGATAACAATCATCGGTGATTATAACACAGCAGGCGCAACCAGGCTCTATGGAGTAACGGCTCACGAATTAGCTCACATGTGGTTTCCGATGATCGTTAGCACAAATGAGCGCCGATATACCTGGATTGACGAAGGCCATACAAGCTACCATACCAACGAAGCCAATATCGACTTTTTCGGCCCGGATCGCTTCGACAGGCGCGATACATTCAGCGGTTATCTGCAGATAGCCGGCAGCGATTTTGAAGGTGAAATAATGCGTTGGTCTGATTTTCACTACCCGGGACCCGCATACGGAGTAGCTTCCTACCCGAAACCTGCCTCCGTTCTTTATGCATTACGTGGTGTTCTGGGAGATGAACTTTTCATGGAAGCTCATCTTGAAGTGCTGGAAAGATGGAAATATAAGCACCCTTACCCGTGGGATATCTTTAACACATTTGAAGATGTGAGCGGTAAAGATCTGTCCTGGTTCTGGCGAGCATGGTACTACGAAACCTGGGTTCTGGATCAATCAATTGCTGATGTGTATCAGGAGTCAGGTGAAACCGTTATTCTGATTGAAGATATAGGAAATGTACCTATGCCAGTTCATCTTAAAGTAACTTTTGAAGACGGCTCAACTTACAATAATACATACGATGTTGAGCACTGGCTGCAGGGACAGAGAACCAAAGAAATAAGAGTTTCAGAGCAACAGGAGGTGGTAAAAGTTGAAATAGATCCTGAAGGACTTTTTCCTGATGTTAACAGGCAGAATAACCGATGGGAACGTTAAATATCAACCCTCTCCTATCATCACATAAAACTTAGAATAAAATAAACTTTTACAAAAATTTAGGTTCCATCAGTTAATATTTGATTAACATTTAGAAATTCTATCCGTTACACAGATCCCGGTTTTACACTATGTCATTCTTTAGCAAATTTAAAAAAAGCAATACATTACGATGGTTCTTTCTGAGTGTTGGAATACTCGCCGTTGTTGCCATTACCGGCATGAATGTTTATTCACTCTATGCACTGAAAGAATCAACAATTGAAGCTGCAAAAGAGAATCGAAAAATACAGCTTGAAGAGTATTCAAATACGGTTTTATATCGGTTTTACCAACCATTTCGCGGCATCCGAAAGCTCGAAATGAACGACCTTGAAATCACCTGGAATACCAGCGGAACCTTCCCGGTTCATTTCAGTGAAGTGCTGGCTGAAGCCATCACGGATTCGCTCTTCTCTGACATCTATTTTTCGCCAGGTCACTTAAATGGCTGCTACATGTTTGATAGTCCCATCTACAACTTTGATCATAATTCCGGTACATTTCTCGTCTCGGGCGATGTTCCGAAAGTTGTGTGTGATGGTTTTGGTTTATCGAAATCTCGTGTAAACACTATTTCTCTTGAGGATTTTCGATGGAACAACAAAGTGGTTTTTGATGCACACCGAACCATGACACTCGTTCTTATTAATACAGACGAAGACAGAGTTGTAGGCCATCTGAATTTTGTAATTGATCGGGATTATCTTCTATACAACATTCTTGAACCCGAATTAATTGCTAAATTTGGTGAGGAAAGTGATTCTGGAATGGCTGTTTGGCTGCGTGACTGGATGCAGGATGAAGTATTGCTGAGCAGTAATCCCAACTACACCTTCAGCCGTGATAAAATTGAAATGCGTCAGCGCTTCCCCGACCTTCTCGATAACTGGGTACTGCAGGCATCCTTTTTTGAATCTCCGGCCATAGCGGCAACCAATGCTTCACTCACAAGAAACTTATTTGCTCTCGGAATAGCCGTTTTTATACTGTTTGGAGCCTTTGTGTTCATGTTCATTAATGCGCAGCGAGAGCGTGAACTTGCACAGCGGCAGGCAGGATTCCTTGCTAATGTAACCCACGAGCTCAAAACTCCTCTGGCAGTAATGCAGGCAGCGGGTGAAAATATATCTGACGGCAGAGTAACCGATGGTCAACGGTTGAAGGATTATGGCGGACACATCTACACTGAAGCCATACGCCTGCGAAAAATGATTGATAAACTGCTTGATGTGGCAAAAGCAGATTCCGGCCAGACTTTGGTAAACCAGGCACCGCACAAACTTGGGGAACTGGCTAAAAACTATTTTGACACCACAGAGCAGTATGTAACAGGTAAAGGATTTAATTACAGCTATAAGGAGGGTGAAAATCTCCCATTCGTAATGGTCGATACTGATCATATAGAAACTATAATGAGCAATCTTGTTGAAAACAGTCTCAAATACAGCTCGAAACACAAAGAAATTGCTATAGAAGTGTTTAGCGGTAAAAAAACGGTCTCTTTATCGGTATCTGATAAGGGAGACGGAATACCCAAAAAAGCACAGAAGAATATTTTTGACAAGTTTTACAGGGTTGAAAATTCTATGACATCCAACACGAAAGGACATGGCCTTGGTTTGTCTATCGTCAAAAATATGGTGGATCTGAATGGAGGCACCATATCCGTTTCAAGTGAAGTTGATAAGGGCACTACTTTTACTGTAACTTTCCCCGCACTCTTCGAACTGCCGGAAGGTTACGAAAACAGACAGCAAAAAAAACCTGTAGGGATCAAAACAAAAATAGAATTGGAACAATATGCCGGATAAATCAAAAAAAATTCTCATCGTTGAAGATGAACCAAGTCTTGTTTTTACATTGAAAGACACACTTGAAGCCGAAAATTATGAAGTAATTGTGGTTAGTGATGGTGCAAATGCCGTTGAAACCGTAAAAAAAAGTGATCCGGATTTAATGATTCTCGATCTGATGCTGCCAAACGTAAGCGGATATGATATCTGCAAAGAGGTCCGCGATCTAAAATATTCGTTTCCGATTATTATGCTAACTGCAAGAGATCAGGAAATAGATAAGGTAACCGGACTAAATATTGGTGCTGACGACTATATGACCAAACCTTTTGGGGTGAAAGAACTTCTTGCGAGAATAAAAGCCCGCCTTCGCAGAGCAAATGCCTATTCAAAAACAGGCCCTGCCGAAATTTTAAAATTGGGTGAGGTAAAAATCGACTTAAATGAATCGAAAGTGTTTAAACCGGGTAACATTGAGGAAGATCTTTCAACGAGAGAAGTTGAGATCATTGAATTTCTTCTCGCAAATTCAAACAAACCCATTTCCCGAGATGATCTGCTCGAAAAAGTCTGGAGATATGAATACAGCACTAATACCAGAACGGTGGATGTTCACATTTCAAAGCTACGAGCAAAAATCGAACTAAATCCTGATGATCCCAGGTATTTAGTTACACTTCACGGTGTTGGTTATATGCTACGCATTAACTAAGCTGTAGTCCAGTTTTTCTACAAAATCCGGAAAACATTTCAGCTGCTTTTCAAAAAGTTTTTGAAGTTTTTCGGATTTCAAACCCTTATTTTCATCAAACGTGTTGTTCACATTTTGGATGAACATGCGCTCCGGATAGATAATTGCCTTCCTGTACGTTAGAATTTGCTCAAACTGTTCAACAGGGCGTAAAGCACCAAATGTTCCGTCAGCTTCACCGATAACACTAACCGGTATTTTTTGGAGCGCTTTGGGAAATGGCAAATAATCAATAAATACCTTTAAAATTCCCGGAAATCCACCGTTGTATTCTGGAATTACAAAAAGAAATCCATCCGCATCGAGAAACTTCTCATTGAAATCTACTACTGATTGAGGTTTGTTTCCGTAAAGCCCTCCGGCAACATCAGCAAGCGGAAACTGCTCAAGAGAAAACAGCTCTGTCTTCGCCTTTTTACCCATCATCTCAGTTGCATATTTCGATACTTTCAATGCATTCGAACCCGGCCTGTCTGTTCCTGATAATATGTTTACTTTTACCATAGATCTATTTTTCGATTGTTTATTTCACTGATCAAAACCAATTATAACCATTCAACGTTTGATAACTGAACAACCAAACTCAAAATTTTAATATTAAATAAAAGCGCTTTTTTGATGCTAATGACTTAATTATAAATGTATATTTGAATTTATTCCTAATTTTATTTGTTTAAAAGCTTGATCAATGCTATACTTGGTACAGAAAACATCTTTATAAGATCTCATGTTATGGTAGACATCGAGCAATAGCTCCAATACTTCGCTGACCTGAAATGGATAATTTCAGGTCAGCTTTTTTTATGCAGTAATTCCTATTTCTTTTTGCCGCTCTGAATTTCTTCCAGTCTCTTCTTAAGAATTGGTTCTCTCCCTTCCGTTCCACTAATGTACCATCGCTTATTTTCCAAACCATCCGGCAGATATTCTTGGGCCACCCAGTTCCTGGGAAAGTTATGCGGGTACTCGTAGTCGTCAGACGCATTTCCAGTATCCATATACATCGACGCTAATTTATTTGCAGTTTTATCCTTCAGATGTGCAGGTACTTCTCTCACTCCATTCTTTTTAATCTCTTCTGCAACCTCAAATATAGCTTTGGTACTGTTGCTTTTGGGCGCCATTGAAAGGAAAATCACGGCATGAGACAAAAAATATAATCCTTCTGGCATTCCATTTTTTAAAAATGCTTCATGAGCGGCCTGTACTACCGTAATTGCATACGGATCTGCCATTCCCACATCCTCTGATGAAAAAATAAATAATCGTCTGAAAATAAATCCCGGATCTTCACCTCCTTCAAGCATTGCCATCATCCAATAAAGAGCTGCATCCGGATCAGATCCTCTCAGGGATTTTATCATTGCAGACATATAATGATAGTGTTCATCACCGGTTCTGTCGTACCGAACTGTTCGGCGCTGAATTGACTGTTTTGCAATTTCAAGTGTAATCGTTACCTCACCGGATGGGCTTTTTGGTGTAGATAGTGCAGCAACTTCAAGGGCGTTGAGAGCGTTTCGAATATCTCCTCCGGCATAATCTGCAAGATATTCTGCAGCATTTTTTTCAAGATCAATATTCAGGTAACCCAGCCCTCTTTCGGCATCATCCAACGAACGCCTGATCATTTTCAACACTTCTTCTGTAGTAAGCGGATAGAGTTCGAATAGCTGGCACCTTGAGAGCAGCGGGCTTACCAGCGAATAAAATGGATTTTCTGTTGTAGCCCCTACAAGCGTAATAATGCCCGATTCAAGATGTGGTAACAGAGCATCCTGTTGTGCTCTGTTCCATCGGTGAATTTCATCCACAAAAAGAATCGTTTTCTTACCATTTGCTTTTTTTTGATGCTCTGCCTTCGCTACAACATTTCGGAGCTCTTTGATTCCATCAAGAACGGCATTGATCACTTCGAACCGGGCATCGATCTCCCTTGAAATAACATGAGCAAGCGTAGTTTTTCCGGAACTTGGCGGGCCATGAAAAATCAGTGATCCGATAATGCCCGATTTGATCATTCGATTGAGCATTTTTCCCTCGCCAACAAGATGCTCCTGGCCTGCAAACTCATCGAGAGAGCCCGGGCGCATTCGTGTTGCCAGCGGTTGATCTGACTTATTATCGCTACTAAACTTATTTTCAGCTGTATTTTCTTCAAACAGATCCATAAATCACCTTTTCTGTACTTATTCTGTGGGATATCTATAATAAAAAGTAAACGCAACAAATTGGATTCCCTTGACTATCAGATCAAAAATTTGTTAATAGAGTTCAATAGTCACTAAAAAAGAAGAATCATGAAAGTAAAGGAAGTTCTGAGTCGCAAAGGTAGTGATATTTATTCAATCCGTTCTGATAAGACTGTATATGATGCCATTAAAATGATGTCGGAACTCAACATCGGTGCATTACTGGTAATTGATGACGGCAAATTTGTCGGGATTATTTCTGAACGTGATTACAGAGATAAAGTAATTTTGAAGGGCAGGCAGTCGAAATCAACCCCTGTTAAAGATATAATGACGGATAAGGTATTCTGTGTTAGCTACGATGAAGATGTAAAGATGTGCATGAGAATTATGACTCAGAGAAAAATAAGGCATTTACCAGTTCTTAAAGGCGAAGATTTAGAAGGTTTAATTTCAATTGGTGATGTAGTAAAATCGGTAATTGATGAGCAAAAGTATGAAATTGAATCTCTCAGAGAATTTATTGGAGGCAGTTACCCGGTTTAGTTGTATCTATTTGATCAGATAACCGGCAAGTATACAAACGAATGTAATCCCTCCTAAATAATGAATATTCAATAGCTGCGTTATCTTGCTGTTATTTAAAACGGCTTCTGCCTATCTTTGGGAATTGGAAGTATTATCGATTTGTACTTTATGAAGAACCTTGCAATTATTCTCTTATCTGTAGCTGCACTCACATTTGTATCGTGCTCTCTTTTTCTTAGCGATGTGGATGACCCCGGTGTTGTTGAGCATGGTTATATGTCTGGAGTTACTCCTGTCAATACAGCAATTTTTCAGAATAGAGTCTATCCGACTGTAAAAGCCAACTGGCCGGGTCCGGGCGGGAATAAAGTTTGGTTAGCTGTTAATCTTGGGGCTACCGACAAACCCACTTCCTCCGTGGATTCGAATTCGAGCCGTGCCGGGTGGTATTTTCAATTCAATCGCAGCCAGGCTTTTCATCATAATGGCAGCCAGCTAACCCCTCAATGGAGAGTAAATTCTATTGATCAAAATACTGTATGGGAACCTCAAAATGATCCTTGCAGACTCCTTTTGGCAGAACCGTGGAGATTACCAACTGTTGAGGAACTTCGCGCTTTCAGGGAAGCTCCCATTGAAAGAGGTGGAATGGGCGAAGGTAATCGTACAAGTGCTTTCAACTCTACCCTTCAACTTCACGCCGCAGGCTCTCTCCATTCATTTTCAGGTGATTTACGTGACCGTGGCTCAAACGGTTCATACTGGGCTTCCGATCAGTTTAACAGCCGAAATGGCGAAGCATTTGGCTTCAGTGAAACCGGAAGCGGCACGTTTGCCGGCAATAAAGCATTTGGCCGTTCTGTTCGCTGTATTAAAGATTAAATTATCGGCTGAACTCTATTCTAACATCTTCAAGAGTGTATTTTCTATCTGCTCTGATATAGCTATGTTAAGATATTAGGTAATTTCTCATCAACTGTCCTGCAAACTATCTTTTATGAAACTCAAACCTTCCCAAATCACCCGTAAACTTGAATCTCTCTTTCTGAACAATCATGTAAAGCGTGTATACAGAAAGCCGCCGGGCCAGATGCCGGGTACAGCCATTCATACAGGTGCAAAGAGAGTTGAGAATGTTACAATGACTATTCACGATTTTGACCTTTCACACTACGATGTGATTCCGATCGAAAAAGTTGAAAAATCAGAACCTTACATACTAAACAAATCCAAAACATGGATACAGGTTTGCGGGCTGCACGATGTTGATAAACTGCGCACCATTTGGGATTATTTTGAACTCCATCCCCTCATTCAGGAAGATATTGTTAGCACCTCTCAGCGCCCGAAAGTGGAATTTTATGAAGATGCAGTCTTTATCGTAATGCGGCTAATAACCCACAAAACAGAGCCGAACGGTACCATTAATTTGCATACAGAACAGGTAAGTATTGTACTTGGAAAAAACTATGTACTCTCTTTTCAAGAAACTGACGAACCCATTTTTGAACCTATATTGAAACGCCTACAGCAACAAACTACAAGGCTGCGTAAACTCGGACCCGATTATCTTGCCTATGCGCTGATGGATACCATTGTGGATCACTATTTCCACTCACTTGATCTTGTAAGTATTTCCATTGAAGAAGTTGAAGAAAAAATAATAGACAAACCTGAAGAGAGACATCTGCAGAAAATTCATGCACTTCGAAGAGATATGATTTTTCTTCGAAAATCGGTTTGGTCACTGCGTGATGGCATTAATTCGATGATTCGGGATGATTCACCACTCATCTCAAATGAGGTAAAAATCTTTCTGCGAGATGTGTATGATCATGTAGTTCAGGTAATAGACAGCATTGAAACCAGCCGTGAGATGATTATAGGCCTGTACGACATGTATATGTCGGCTTTGAGCATAAAAATGAACGAAGTAATGAAAGTTCTTACCATTATTGCCACAATATTCATTCCACTCACGTTTATTGCAGGAATTTACGGAATGAATTTTGACCCCGAAGCCAGCCCGTTCAATATGCCTGAGCTTAACTGGTATTTTGGATATCCCATCTCACTAATTTTCATGCTCTCAATTGCATTAGGCCTTCTCTTATTTTTCAAAAGGAAAGGATGGTTTTAGTGATCAAGGTTCAGAAGTGAATCTGGCAGATCAATTTCAAGCAGTAAACTATCTGATATCACACTATCCACTTGCTGAATTTGAATAGTATCCCGAAGGGTTTCATCCAGAAGAAATTCTTCATCTAATCGCAAAGGATCCAGGTCTTCCTCCTCCGGGTCTTCAGAAACAGGTATTTGAATATAGGCAGTTCCAGTTAACTGAGTCATCTGCCTGAGAATCCAGCGACTGCGCTGCTCGGCATATGGCGAAGGTGGATTCACTCTCATCCGTTTTGGGCTGGGTAAAACAGCTGCCATTCGGGCCGCTTGTTCCGGCGATAGTTCTGTCGCTGTCTGATCAAAAAAATATACGGAGGCCTTACCGATACCAAACAAACCCGGACCAAATTCCGCGATGTTCAGGTACACTTCAATGATTCGTTCTTTCGGCCAGAAAAATTCAATTAATACTGTAATACCTGCTTCAAGCCCCTTCCTGAAAAATGAGTGCGCCGGCCACAAATAGAGATTTTTAGCAACCTGTTGGGATATTGTACTCGCACCCCTCGATCTTTGCCCCGTTTGCCTCTGCTCCCACGCCTCTTTGATTGACTCGATGTCAAATCCCTGATGCTCCCAGAAAAGCTGATCTTCAGAAGCCACTACAGCCCACTTCAAATGTTCCGGTATATCTGTAGCTTCAATCCAGTATTCCCGGAGGTTATATTTCTCCGCTCCCAGTTCAGCCCAATCCTCCTGAATTGTAAAACTGGTAAACGGTGGATTAAACCATCGCAAAACAATCACTGAAAGAAGAAATATGATTCCAAAAACTGCAATGGTTGCTGCAACAGCTTTAAAGTAAAAGCCAGGTTTTTTGAACAGTGATTTGGTTTCTTTATTCATAAAATTTAGAATGTTACGGAGAGTATGATCAGGTGATTTCTTTAAACGTTTCTAAATAGAACGAACCTGTTATTTGAATAATGTCAATTTTCACTGAGAATTTGAGGTAACTGTAAAACGATAGTAATAAATCATCCATTTTTTATGATCTAATCTTACTCTTTTTATGAGACATGTACTTCTGTCTCATTCTTATCACATTTGGTAAATGTGATCACTAATCTGCCTGCAAATAAAATCAGAAATGTAAAAAACATGATTGGTAAAAATTGAGTTTTACTTCCAACTGATGACGTAAATTGATCGAAAATTTCGTTACTCTCTTTATGCGGATTTGCTGCCCCTATGCTTGTAGGTACCGCCATATACAGAACAGGAAAAACATATTTGATATACATATATGCTTTATCAAACCGGAATATCAAAGTTTCTTAATTGAAGTGTTCAACTTTTCCCGACGAGCATAACTCAATACAAAGGTGTTTTTAGTATAACATTCTCAAATCTCATAACAGTTATCTATGTCAATCTCTGAAGATCAAAAAGTAATCGCTAAAGTAATTGCTCATTTTACGCTGGATTATGTACGCTGGACACAACTTGTGCCAATGGTTATAGGCTGGGCTTTTGCCATAATCATGGTGCTTGCCCTTTTGCTTGTGGCTTTTCAGGGGGAGATAGATTCACTATTGACACGCGCTGAACCTGCGATAGAACGTTGGTTCGGTGCCCCAGCGGAGGTAAATGAAGCACAACATGGTGATGAGTCCGGAACAATTGAGATAACAGATGATAATATCATGCCCTGGATTTACAGAATTTGGGGTGGTTTTGCTTTTATCGGCTGGATTTTTAGTATGATTCGAACGAAACTTTTTGGCCCCAAACCTCCAAAAAAATTACGGAAGAAGATTTTTCACGCAGGAATAGCTTCTCTTGGATTTGTTGCCTTGCTTACTTTCGGCACGATGGTATTAGGAGGCACAACAGGAAATACGAGTTTTGAATTAATGGTACCGTTTGTCTTACTGCCAATTCTTCTTTTTGTGGTAAGTGTTTGGGGGTTATCAATCAGTCATATCATTACTAAAATTCAGGGTGAAATTGACAAACTGGGAAATTCTAATCCTGAAAAAGAACAGATCAAAACTACCATTTGATTTTAATTTGTATCTCTGTTTCTTGTGAGCACTAAATAACGTGAAATGGAATGTTATTCATGCCTAAACATCAGAGCTCATTAAAACCAGTATTCGTAACCGGAACACCAAGAAGTGGTACTACCCTCCTGTATCGCACTCTTTTAAAACACCCATCATTCAAGCCTGCTTCTCTTTGTCTTGAAGAAACGCATCTCTTTGCAAGGCCCCATAGTGCCATTCGCAGTACAAAGCGTCCAAACTCATTATTTCACTACATGCTGGATGCTGAAGCAGTGTACAATCAGTATCTCCAATCCATTAAACCTGAAATACGCTGGCAAAAGGTCTGCAAAAAACTGAGACTCTCTCTATTCATCCGCAATGACGAAACGTACTGGCAGATTTTAAAGAACCAATCTGTTATATGTAAATATTTCAATCATGCAAAAGAGGCTAGAGGTTGCGCACGCATTGTTGAAAAAACTCCCCGACATATTCATTTTATAAAGCGCATCCGCACTACTTTTCCCGGCTCAAAAATCATCATCACAATGAGGCATCCGGTTGATGTGTATGCTTCGTATTTGAAACGCAGAAAAAAAGATCCGGATAATTCATGGTTGAAAATCACCGTTGAAGAGTTCGTGAAAAACTATCGTAAAATGTGTGAAATTTCACATTCCATGTCCACAAGTAATCAAGCTTTCAGCCTCAAATACGAAGATTTCGTTCAAAATCCGGATTATCATTTTGAGCAAATATGCAGTTACATTGAAGAACCATTTCTGAAAGAACTTTTGAATGAAGGCGAACCTGAATTGAAAGATTATAAAATCGATCCTCTTCTCGCAAAGCCTATTACTGTAAAAGTTAAAGACTGGAATGAGTTTGTAACGGTAGATCAGGCAGCTTTTATTGAAAATAGACTACAGATGGAAATGGATGTGCTGGAGTATCATTCAAAGTTAAGATGAAAAATTATCGGATTTACTTTCCGATTTTAAAGTCACTTTGGGTTGAGTACCGGCAACCCAAAGCTGGTTCCGCCTTTAAAATTAAAGTATAGATAGAATTGTTACCTGGTAAGCTTCACAAGAACATCTTCAATCTCTGATGCTGCAGTTTGCATAACTTCATTGATAACTCCACCAAATGGTTTTGCTAAGAGCTCAGAATCCATTCGTGCAATATATGTCTTACCATCACTTTTTTCATAGATTGCAACTCTGCAGGGCATCATTGGTGAAACGATTCGTTCATCATCAAGTACCAAAATTTCAGCAGAATATTTAGAAGAGCAGAGTTCATAAATCTTAACACTCATTACATCATGGCCGTGACTTTTCAATGTTTCTTGCATATCGTGTATGGTTAACACACTCCATCCGGCTTTATTTAGCTCTTCATCAAGCATTTCAATCGTTGTTTCAAAGTCGTATTTAGATTCATCTTCAAGCATCATTAAGCCGGGCAAACTGTAAAACCCAATGATTCCAACCAGTAAACCACCCACTAATGCGCTAAAAAGACCTGTTATTGCATATTTCATAGTATACATTTTTATGTTATTACTTGTATTTACATGTAATATACTTTATTCCATTTTAAGTTTCAAATCACTCTATTAAGCAGTGTCTAAAAAAATATCCCGACAGGTCTTCCAATCAGCTGGAGTTCAAACGTGGTGGATATGCCGCCGAAGCACTGCTTTAAAATGTCAGCCCTCGTACTGTTTGGTAGTTTCATATCACAAAAAAGCCCCATCAAAGTAATTAAGCTTTGTGGGTCTTTTTATTTGGTGGGGGTGCGGGGAAGAAAGCACTGCTTCGGAAAACAAAAACTCGATCTACACTACAATAACATATTGAAATAAAAAACCCAATCCGGAATAGTATCCAAACTGGGTTCTATATTGATGGAGGGCAGGGAGTTGAACCGCGAAGCACCGCTTCGCAATGTAATAACATCGCTTAACTTCCATTTGTGCCTAAAGAAAAAGCCCCGAGAGGACTAATTTCCTCGCGGGGCTCTAATTTGGTGGAGGTGCGGGGAGTTGAACCCCGGTCCGAGATGGCAATCCCTCAAGCGTCTACATGCTTAGCCGTTGATTAAGGTTTCGGGAAGTGCAATGCTCAATGGCAAAGCAACACCACCCTATTCTGCATTAATTTCTCCAGCCGCGCGGCAGACACGCCCTTCGGAAAATCCTGTTTTAGTCGACGCTCCGGATGGGACTAACAGGCAAGCGCCCATTGGAACGGACTCGTCAGTTTAAGCTGCGAGTCGGTATGAGTAATTGTTGTCAATTACATTTAGTCCATGATGATTTTTTACGAGATTCATCGGACGAACTCGGCATGCAACCTGTGAATGTACGCAACCCGTCGAATCCGGTACACCCCCAAAATTGTAATAGTTTTCAGTAAGTAAGTGAACAATTGTCGATATTTTTGTATCAACACTCAAATATAACGATTATTTCATCCAAAACGTACCTGCAGAGGAACGATACCACATTAAAGAAAAGTTAGCATCAGGCACAACATTTACGCGTTAATTACGTGTAATTCAATCTGTTAACGATATAAATCTAAAGAGACGATTATCCATTGAAGTTTCACTCCCTGCTATTCATCCCGCTCTTATTTTTGCTAACAATTCCTGCCAATGCACGTCAAACGGCTTCAGTAAACGGATATATAACCGACAGCCGCACAGGTGAAACACTGCTTATGGCAAATGTTGCCCTGCTTGAAATCAACAGAGGTACATCTTCGAATACATCGGGTTACTTTACAATTACAAACATAGAACCCGGTAGCTACACGTTAGTAGCCACATATATTGGGTACCGCCGTTTTGAACGTGAAATTGTGCTTGAACCCGGAGAAAACGTACGCCTTAATATTGAGCTTATACCGGAAAGTTTTGAAATGGAGGCTTTGGTTGTAGAATCTGAAGCTGAGCGTGAAGAACAGCGAAATATTGGCACAGCACAGGTATCTATGCAACTAATTAAAGATCTGCCTTCCGTTATTGAACCGGATGTTTTTCGTTCTGTTCAGCTACTGCCCGGAGTAAAGGCAGCCTCTGACTTTTCAAGCGGTCTTTATGTGCGAGGCGGCAGCCCCGATCAAACTCTGATTCTTCTCGATGAAACCACTGTTTATAATCCCACTCACTTTTTTGGATTTTTCTCAACCTTTAATCCTGATGCGGTAAAAGATGTCCGCCTATATAAAGGTGGTTATCCGGCCGAATATGGAGGACGAATAGGGTCCGTTCTTACTGTTTACAACAAAGATGGTAACCGGGTGGAGAATCAGGGAACCGTAAGCCTTGGATTGTTGGCTTCTCGCGCATCTTTCGAAGGCCCCTACAGCCGTGGCTCGTATATGTTGGCTGTTCGCCGATCTACAATTGAACCGGTTCTTGCAGTTCTACGGCAAACAATCGATGGAGCCCCCGATCTGTTCTATTTCTATGATATAAACGGAAAACTGAATTTTGATGCGACTGAAAATGACAGATTTTCACTCGCATTTTATGCCGGTAATGACAATGTATCCATCCCTTTCCAGGAGGATGCAAATATTCGCCTTAAATATGGAAATCAGACCGTAAGCAGCCAATGGCGCAGAATTTTTTCAGATAAAGTATTTGGATCATTCACCGCAACAGGATCCCGGTATTTTAACGAACCAACCATCAGAATAGCAGGAACACCCATCGAGAGAAATAATGATATCTTTGATTTCTCCCTGAAAGCTGATCTTGAATATCTGCCGAATGAGTTCCATACCTTTTCTGCAGGTGTCTGGGGTGGCAATATTTTACTACGGTTTCAGGATCGGTTTGACAATGTCGAGACTTTCAGCAATCGTATCCGGTCGCAATATTTATCAGCCTATCTGCAAAACCGCTGGCGGCCTGCCAATGAATGGATTATTACAGGAGGGCTAAGGGTAAATACATTTTCAGAAGGCAATTATGTGAGACTCGAGCCGAGACTATCAGCAGAGTACAGACCAAACTCACGAGTTCGATTACAGGCAGCCTATGGGCGGTATAATCAATTTCTTACACTCATTACAAACGAAGCATTTTCCGGTCTAGATATTTGGCTAACCACCGACGAGGGAGTTCCGCCGGCTTATGGCGATCAGTTTGTACTGGGAGCAAAAACAGTCCCATTTACCGGATATGGATTTGATGTGGAAATCTATTATCGCACCATGCGCGACCTGTTTGAGCTGGATCCGTTTGTGACTGATGCCGCCGGACTCGACTACGCAGAACTGTTCCGTTTCGGTGAAGGGTATGCATATGGATTTGAACTGTTTCTTGAAAAACAGCGGGGGCCAGTAACAGGTTTTCTGGGATACACCTATAGCATCACCCGCAGAAAATTCCCGGGGTTCAATGCTCCAATTCTGGATGATCCCACCCGGGCACGTTTTTATCCGCCAAAGTATGACAGGACACACGATGTAAATCTCACTGCAAATTATCAGTTATCATCACGATGGAGCACAAATTCCGTATTCAGCTATGCAACAGGCCAGGCGTACACCCAGCCACTCGGACGCACCCAGTTTGCAGATATTCCCTGGGCAAATTCCGCAAGAGATGCATTTACGATTGGTAACCTGAATGCATCGCGGCTGCCGGCTTACCACAGGTTAGACATCGCGTTCACACGTTCCGGCAGGTTTTTTGATCTCGGTGATGCCGAATGGCAGTTTCAGATCATTAATGTTTATTCGCGCAGAAATGTGTGGTTCTATAACTACGATTTTGATGAAAACCCCATTGAACGAAACGATGTAAATCTGCTTCCAATCATTCCATCTGTATCTTACACCGTAAACTTTTGATGCTGCTATGAAAAAATTTCTTCCCATTTTTCTACTCTCTGTATTCTCAATAGTTGGTTGTGAAAGTTATTCTCAGGACGATTATGAAGAAGTTGTTGTTATAGAGAGTTATGCTGTGGCAAACCGACCCTTACCCCCTGTAAGGGTATCAAAAACTGTACCCGCTGAAATTGAATATAATTTCTCTGATGCCGCCATCACAAATGCCATTGTGCAAATTGTACTGCTCGACGAAAACGGAGATGATGAAGAGGTATTCCCATATCAAATTGCCGAAGGGAACCAGAGAATGTACAATCCCTCACCTGAAAGTAAGTTGCACAGCGTACTCCCAACAAGAACCTATCGATTGGATGTTAATTTTAATGATCGTGATGAAGTAATTCGTGCATACACAACAGTTCCCGATCAGGTAGAGATCATCGGTAATGTTGCGCAAAATCTTGTATATCAATCCTCCGAACAGTTAGAAATCTTGATCGCAGAGAATGAGCGTACGCAGACTCAGAGTGTGTTTGTTTTCAGTACAGTTGCACAAGAGCCCACGATTGAAAATCTCACACCCTTTTATCGCGCATCTGTAGAAAATGGAAATGTGGAACTGATAGATTTAATAAATAATGCATCCGGTCTCATCAATGAGGGAAATTTTCAGCGAAATCCTGATGGTACCGTAACATTGCGATTTCCCTGGATTGGTGTTGCATTCTTTGGAGAAAATCTTGTAATAACGAGTTCTGTTGATGAAAATCTCGATGGGCTTGTAAGGTCACAGCAGCTTCAGCTTGGCGGATCAACCCTGCCACCCGGAGAAATTCCCAATCTACTCTATAATATCGAAGGTGGTATCGGCGTATTCGGAAGTCTTTCGAGCGATACTATTGCAACACGTTTTTTGAGGCCGGTTAACAGTCAGTAATTTACTATTCAACCCGCATATACTACATCGGCTGGCAATTACATTTCTTTACAATAAACAACCAATATTCCCGTAACTTATTGATAAGGTTAGCAGTACAGTAATAAGTAAATTTCTCAACAAAAGAATTACGATATGAAAGCTACAAAACTACTATCTGCACTGTTCATCACTTCAATGTTATTTACATCGTGTGATTTTATTTCCGCTTCAGAAGAAATTGACCCAGATCACTCTTTTCATGCTGAAATTCTGGATCAACATGGAAATGTTGTTTCAACAATCACACACGATAGTTCAAAAGATGATCTTTCATCCAAAAGTATTGCCGTTTTCGGTGATGATTTTATCCCCGACAGAATAAAAGAATCTATTGCAGAAAACAGTGATTTTTCACCGGAAGATATTCTGCAAAATGAAATCTATTTGCACATTGCATCCAATCTAAGTGAAGACGATTCGTATGCAACATTTCGCTTTACATTTGCAAGAGGCACAGATTTTAAGCCCGGGAAATTTCACTTTATGAATTTCTCTGAAGATGATTTCAGAAAGTCAATTGAAAGAATCCGGAATATGCTGGATGAAATTTCGGTCTCGTTGGCACCCTCAGAGTTAATTGATATGCCGTATGAGTTTGTGGATAATTCTATAGTGGCAAACGTAGATTTCCGTCAGAGAGGTTTCATTCCCGACATAAATTTTGAAAACAGTATATCAGATATCACCTATTTTATAGCAGAGACCGGTGGTTTCATTGAGATTACAGACATAACCGAAGCACAGCTTTCAGGCATTTTTGAAACGAACATGATGGCAGTTTCTTCAGAAATATTAACACTTGAAGAGTTTCCTGAGGATTTTCAAATTGACAACTACACACTTAAGGGAACATTCACGGCAAAGGCAGGAGATCTTGAAGATTTAGCGAGTACTTCAGATCATTTCCGGGCATTCTAATATCGGTTACGATTACTACGATTGAATAAAAACCCTTTCCGAACCTGCGTGAAATTGGCAAAAAAAATGGTGAGTTTTACATACCTAAAGCAACATATTCAACCGAGTCTCATTCATCCGGATAATATCATTGAAGCTTCTGGTATATAAAATCTTTCATAAAAATTACCTGTCATTAACAGATTGCATTCAAATGCACCAAATTTCTGAACGGCAGTATTCCGCTTATTCTCTTGGTACGGCAATAAACTCACCGCTTGTAAGCTCAACTTCACCATCAACCTGATTTGTTTCGGAATCTACACTTTTAGCTGTGAATGTGAAAGATCCGCGAATCATGTCAACGGATGATTCTGTTATAACAAGTTCGCCTCCCGTATTATCATGAAATGTAGTAAACTCAGTACCATCGGAAAAATCCTCTTTATATTCATTGAATATAGCAGTGAATTCTTCTTCAGCATTCGGATCAGAACCTATTTCATACGTTCCTTCTGAGGGACGTTCCATATCATCAGCATTGTTCGTAAATATTTGCACTGAGAACGTTTGGGGAGTAATATCATTAAAAAAGAGTTCCCACTGGTTTACTGAGATATCGTCCATCAAATTGAAGTCTGCAATTCCTTCAAAAGTTGTTTGAATGTCTCCTGAAACAGAAATCTCAACCTCGCCAAGATCATCTGTACCGGGACTTACAGGGTCATCATCTGAACAAAATGTGAGTGAAATTGCGAGCAGAATAGATGTACCTACATAAATTAATTTCTTCATAATCCTTTATATTTTCTTCGATGATAGTTATTAATATTATACTTACGCTTGATTGTTGAGTATAAAAAATATTACGGGAAACAAAAAAAGCCTGAGGATCTGCTCAGGCTTTTTAACAACTTGAATGGAATGTAAAATTTTATAACATCATTGCAAGCGGATTCTCAATCATCTGCCTAAGCGTGTTTAGGAATTCAGCCGCTTTGGCTCCGTCAACAATTCTGTGATCGCTTGAAAGGGTTACTTTCATTCTCTTACCCGGTACAACTTCGCCATTTTTCACAACGGGCACATCTCGTATCGCACCAACTGCGAGAATGCAGGCATTCGGCGGGTTGATAATAGCCGTAAACTCTTCGATACCAAACATGCCGAGGTTACTGATGGTAAATGTGCTTCCTTCCATCTGTTCCGGTTGTAATTTCTTATCTCTTGCAAGCCCGGCCAGTTCCCTGGTTTCAGCGGATATTTGTCGAAGGTTTTTCTTATCAGCATAACGGATAACAGGTGTCATCAAACCGTCTTCAATTGCAACGGCCACGGCAACATTCACATCACCATGTTTTCTGATCACATCATCCAGCCAGGATGAATTCACAGCAGGATGTCTGCGCAGTGCAGAAGCACAGGCTTTCACCACAATGTCGTTAAAGCTGATTTTTACATCACTCACTTCATTCAGGCTTGTTCGGGCTCGAATAGCCTCTTCCATATCAATGTCGATAGTTTCGTAGAAGTGCGGATTGGAAAATTTACTTTCTGATAATCTACGTGCAATCGTTTTTCTCATCTGAGAAATTTTCACATCTTCCGACTCTTCAGAATCGAACGATCCAGCGGAAGCTGATACAGCTGATTTCTTTTCTTCTTTTGGTTGATAACTCTCGATATCGCGCTTTACAATTCTGCCGTCAGGACCTGATCCTTTCACACTACTCAGTTCAATTCCTTTCTCTTCGGCCATCTTTTTGGCCAGAGGTGATGCCTTAATTCTTCCGTTATCAGAGGCTGAATCAGTTGTGGGTGATTCCTCAGAATCAGATTTTTCAATATCCCCTAATATTGGGTCGAAATCATCGCTGTCTCCGCTCTCTTTCTTTTTCTCTTTTTCAGATTCTTTACTTTCAGATTTAGTCTCTTTTGCAGCTTTTTCACCATCACCTGAGCCATCAACCAAATCGCTGATATCTTCACCCTCTTCCCCTACAATGGCAATCAATCCGCCCAGAGGAATAGCTTCGCCTTCTTCAGCCATGATTTTCAGGATTGTACCGTCATCAAACACTTCCACTTCCATTGTGGCTTTGTCTGTTTCTACTTCAGCAATAACATCACCAGAGCTTACCTTATCCCCTTCTTTAACATTCCATTTGGCGATTACCCCTTCTTCCATGGTATCGCTCAGTTTGGGCATCTCAATTTTTACAGCCATAATTTCTTAGATAATCAGTTGGTTTTTAGAAGTATAAGTTTCATCTGTTTTACTATAACAGGATAGTGAGTAAAAGGCAAAATAAGCAATAAAATTATTCTCAGTTTTATCTACGATGTTGTTTTGGTTTACAAAGAAAAGAAAATGTCTATA
>SLGA01000256.1 GCA_007123985.1 Balneolaceae bacterium
ACTTCATACGTTTTCTTTAACTGATAGCTGGGATGCATAAGTCGATGAGCCAGATCACCATCATTAGTTAGTACTATCAGCCCGGTTGTATTTCGGTCTACACGCCCCACCGGGTAAACTCTGTGGCCGGTTGCATCTTCTACTACATCAAGAACGGTGTTACGGTCTTTTTCATCATTGGTAGTACTGATTGTATCACGGCCTTTATTCAGTAAAATATATACAAATGGCTCCAGAGAGAGGTGCTGTCTCTCAACCTCTACATTATCGGTGGGTTTTATTTTCGTACCAAGTTCGGTAACCACCTTGCCATTTACTTTTACTTTTCCGGCTTCAACTAATTCATCAGCCTCCCTGCGCGAGCAGTACCCCGCATGGGCGATAAATTTATTGATGCGAATTTCATCTTCAATTACCTGTTTTTGTGATGCTGTAGCCGAGCGGTTAGAAAACTCTTTTGCCTTATTCTTTTCACGGTTCAGCACAGGACGTTTTTTTTTGCCCCCTCTTTCTTGATTTGAGCTATTTTGTCTTTTTTTACGCATAACAGAGTTTAAACATTTTGATTGAATTATTTAAAAAATGAGCGGATTAAATCGGGTCGCTCGAAAATCATCCCCTGGTAGTTGATCGTTAAGGTATTCGTTACTCAGAAGAAGAATCCTTTTTCTTTGGAACCGGATCTACACCGGATGTTCCCCAGGGGTGGCACTTCCCTACTCGTTTCAAGCCGAGCCAGGTTCCTTTAAAAAACCCCCACTCTTTTACTGCCTCTATCATGTAATTTGAACAGGTTGGGTAGTGCCTGCAATTTGACCCCAAAAAAGGTGAAATAGCAAGTTGATAGAAGCGCACCAATTTGATGAGTACCCAGCTTAAAATCCTGCCGATATACTTAACGATCAATTTCAAAACGAGTACCACCTTTCTCATCCTTCAGGCGAACTCCAATTTCCTGTAGTTCGTCTCTGATTTTATCAGATGTGGCAAAATCTTTGTTCTCCCTGGCCTCTTTCCTGATTTCGATGAGAAGTTCAATCAACTCATCTGTGATGCCCTCTTCACCGGCAGTTTCATTATTCAGCCCAAGAACCACAAAAACAAACTGATCAACGGTGTTTACCAATTCATGAAGTGCACTCTCAGAAAGTTCATTTTTTAATAACTGCCCATTGTGAAGAGCATTAATCTTTGAAGATAAATCAAAAAGTGCGGCCAATACCTGCGCTGTATTAAAATCATCGTTCATTGCATCATGGCATCTGCTGCAGATATCCAGAATTTCTTTATCAAACGGGCCAACAGATTCAGAAAATTCAGGTGAGCTTTTCATCTCATTTAACAGTGTAACAGCAGCCATCAAACGGTTAAATCCTTTTTCAGCTGCAGCAAGTGCATCATTCGAGAAATCAATTTTACTGCGATAGTGCGACTGAAGTATCAAAAAGCGCACTACCATCGGGCTGTATGCTTTTGCAAGCTTTTCGTGACGACCTTCAAACAGTTCATCCAGATTGATAAAGTTTCCGGCTGATTTGCTCATCTTTGCCCCATCGATGGTAATCATGTTGTTATGAATCCAATAGTTTACCGGATCGTGACCATGAGCACTTCTGCATTGAGCAATTTCTGCTTCATGATGTGGAAACTGCAGATCGAGCCCACCACCGTGGATATCAAATTTATTCCCCAGATATTTCAGGCTCATTGCGGTACACTCAAGGTGCCAGCCGGGGTAACCTTCTCCCCAGGGGGATTCCCACCGCATAATGTGCGATGGTGTGGCTTTTTTCCAAAGCGCAAAATCATGCGGACTTTTTTTCTCTTCTATTCCTGCTGTATCGCGGCTGCCGGCCTGAAGATCTTCCAAAATTTTTCCGGATAACTGACCATAAGGATTCTCCTGCCGGTATTTCTCTAAATCGAAGTAAATGTTACCGTTTACCTCGTATCCGTAACCATTGTCAACAATTTTCTTAATGAGCGCTATCTGCTCGATGATGTGACCGGTTGCTGTGGGCTCAATATCCGGCCTGAGGCAATGCAGAAGATCCATTCCCTTATGATAACTGATGGTGTATTTTTGAACAATTTCCATCGGTTCTACTTCTTCGATACGGGCTTTTTTTGCAATTTTATCCTCACCCTGCTCTGTTTCTTCCTGTTCAAGGTGGCCAACATCAGTAATATTACGAACGTAGCGAACTTTATAACCCAAAAATTTCAGATATCGATATATAACATCAAACGTTACAGCTGCGCGGGCGTGTCCCAGATGCGGATCACCATAAACCGTAGGCCCGCAAACATACAACCCAACAAAAGGCGGGTTGATCGGAATAAACTCTTCCTTTTTACGCGAAAGGCTGTTATATATGAATAACGCAGGTACTTCTTTTTGAGACATGATTGATCTGTAAAACTGTAAAATTTCCGGGCTACATTTCCGTATCGGCCTTTATGTAGTCAATAAACTTTTGTTTGGTTGTTTCTTCGTTGAAAACACCGCTGTACTCAACCGTTACAGTACTGCTCTGCTTATCTTTAATACCACGGGTTGATACACATAAGTGTTTGCTCTCAATAAAAACCGCAACATCTTCGGTTTGCATCGTCTTTTTTAACTCTTCTGCAATCTGAAGGGTGAGCCTCTCCTGTACCTGTGGACGGCTGGAGAAGTACTCCACAATCCTGTTTATTTTGGATAAACCAATAACATTACCTGAGCTGACATACGCAACATGAGCTTTCCCTAAAAATGGCAGGAAGTGGTGTTCACAAAATGAGGTTACGTCAATATTCTTCACCACCACCATATCATTATAATCGAACTTATTGTCAAATTTACTGGCTTTTGGTTTATTCTTTGGATTTAATCCACTGAAGATCTCTTTTACATACATTTTGGCAACACGCTGAGGTGTTCCCTGCAAGCTTTGATCGGTTAAATCTAACCCCAGCACGTGCATTATTTCAGCAAAATGGATTTTAATTTTTTCAATTTTTTCTTCTTCACTCAGATCAAAAGCATCGCTTCTTAACGGAGTCTCAATTGAAGTTGCTAAGTGATTATCCCCAATTTCTTCAATTATTTCCGGCTCCACTTCAAGTGTACCGGCGCTGTTTTTTTCTTCTTTGCTCATTAACTTTATGCCAAATGTCTTAAAAAATGTTACAGATTCTAAAAATACGGGTTCCTGCCCCAATATCATAATGGTGCCGTTGCCGACTACTTCTCTTTGCTGATCCTGATTATGATGGATTCGGATACTTTTTCAGAGCATAAAACCTGTAGAACAGTGACCCACCCATATCAAATACCTTCCGGAATCTTTTCGTTCTGAAAAGCTGCATTTGCTTCGATTCAGAACTCCGGTATATCCTTAATCGTGTGCTTTTTGAGCAAATATTTCTTTTATTACTATATATTGTAATACCTTTAGTTATGAATTATAAACAGCTCATAGATAAGCTTTCGGAACAGACCGGTAACACCAAAACAAGAACCAAAGAGATTCTTGGCGATGCCGTTACTGTTTTAACTGAGCAGCTCAGTGATGGAAAAGGTGTGTCCATCCCCGATCTTGGCACATTCAGCACAAAAGTTACTGAGCAGAAAAAAGTGTACAACCCTCACTACGACGCGTACATGATGGTTCCTCCAAAACGAGTGGTGGAATTTAGCCCTGCTGCAGGGCTCAAAGAGGAAGTTAAGTTCTTGGATTCCGGCGATGAGTGAAAAAATCACCTTTAAAGAGCTGGTCGAGCTTATTTCCAGGCAATCGAACCAGAGCCAAAGTTCTGCCAACAGCTTCATACATGAGCTTGTGCAAATCATTGAAGGCGGCCTGAAGAAAAGCGGCTCGGTAAGTATATCCGGCTTCGGGAAATTTGAACTTCGGTGGATGAACGAGCGTCCCGGTACAAATCCCCAAACCGGTGAAGAGATTACAATTCCCGGCCAGAATAAAGTGGTATTCAAGCCCTATAAGGCACTCCGCGAGGATGTGAACAAGCCATTTGCAAGCCTCAAATCAACTGTAATTGGTGGATCAGGTGCAAAATCAGCAGAAAATGAATCTGATTCTGAAAGCCGGATTGAAGATGAAAAAGATTCAACCAAAGAAATTGGCATACCTTTTATTGCTGCAAAAGCAAAAGAAGTGCGCAGGACATCTATTCCAATTGATGAATTGTTAATTGAGCATGAGAATCCTCGCTTTCCTGAAGATGATCCCTTTGCGGGACTTACAGATTCCGATACTGATACCGAGGACGATTCATTTGTAATGATGCCACCGAGTTTGCCGAACGAGGAAAAAGTTGCCGAAGAGGTTCAAAAAGCGGGAGCATTTAAATGGTCGTATGCTGCTGCAGTAATCATTGCGCTTATAGCCTTTATCATCCTCTTTTTTATGTTTCAGAGAATGGGTGATTCCGATCAGCCTGCTACTGCCGATCAAACCGAACAGCTTCTTACACCTGTTGAACCCGAAGCTTCAACAGCTGAAGCTGCACAAGAACCAGAATCTCCTCCACCTCAAACAGAATTTCAAACGGAAAATTACACAGTTGAACCCGGCGAATCACTATGGACAATTGCTGAATCAAGACTTGGCAATCCATACCTTTGGCCGCTTCTTTATCAACTAAACAGTGATATTATTTCCAATCCCAATCAGCTTCCGGCCGTAGCTGATATTGATATACCCGTTGTTTCAAACCCCGAAAACCTCAATGAGTTCGAAAGAGAGCAGGTAGCACTCGGTTACTTTGCGCTTTACGAGTGGAACAGGGAAAATAACCCGGATGAGGCCCGGTTTTTCCTCTGGGCTGTTGGGGTATTTTCGCCGGAAATTCTGGAACAACCCCCTTCTGAGGTGGATCCGGACGATCTGGCTTTTGCCCTGAACAGATAGATCACATCTAAACCAAACTTTTCTAAAAACAGGAGTACCTATGATACGCCATATAGTAATGTGGAAACTTAAAGACGAAGCAGCAGGCGCAACAAAACAAAAAAACGCAGAAAAATTGAAGTTGATCCTTGAAGGGCTTCGGACAAATATTGACGAAATTAAAGCTGTTGAAGTAGGTATACAGATAAACCCAGATGATGACCAGGCATACGATGTTGTACTGATTTGCGATTTCGAAACCGAGCTTGATTTTAAAATGTATACACGCAATCCACATCACAAAAAAGCTATCGATTTCATCAATCAGGTAACCGTGAAACGTCGGTTTGTTGACTATAACGTTGATCTTTGATGCACAATTTGTTGAATGATTCAAACAAGTCAACCAACTGTACTGAGGTTTATGGTGCAATCGTTGCTGAGTTACTAAGTTATACTGCAACTGCAAAAAACCAGCCGGTTGAAGCAACCCATCAGACACGCAAAAAGCTAAAACTGCTCAGAGCATTTGCAAAACTGATAAAGCCGGCGAGGAAAAGCTATGATTATAACAGTGTAAACATCCTGCTCAGAGACTGGGGCAGGGTGTTCTCTGATTTGAGGGATACTCATGTTCGGGATCTCATGCTTAGGGAGTTCGCTCAAAACTCTGAATATCGCGAAGAGGTATATCTGATTGATCACTTGATTAATCTCAACAATGTTGAACTTTCTGTGCTTGAAAGCGCCTCATTGTATAGAGCTGATGAGTTCTCTACGCTTGAAGAAAATCTGAGAAATAATCCGTTAATCAGAAAGTATTTTTCTGATCATACAAATACGCCACTGATTTTAGAAGGATATAACAACAGCTATCTGAAAAGCAGATATGCATTTAGAAGTGCATTCACAAATCACAACCCTGAAGATATACATGAATGGCGAAAGCGCGCAAAAGATCTTCAGTACCAGACTGAATTATTAATGTCTGCAGAAAGTGATGAAAACCTGATGAATCTGCATGCGAATATCGCGGAAATCTGTGATGCTTTAGGTGCTGCAAATGATCTGCACATGCTTCAATCATGGATCGATGAGATCGCTAAATCTGATGAGAGTATTAACTTTTCAGTAATTCAGAATAAGATTAATTCTGCGAACCGAGATAGTATGAGTAAGGCAGAAAACCGTGGCAAACTATTCTATGAAACTTTTCAGGAGCCACTCTTAACTCTCATTTCTAAATAACCCAGCAGTCTGGATCACGAAGAACCTGAACATATCGAAATTAATGGTGTACTCGATCTTCACCCTTTTCGCCCGCAGGATTTATCTACCTTAATTGATGAATATATTCATGCCTGTCTGGAGAAAAAAATCTACTCTGTTCGATTTATTCACGGAAAAGGAATCGGCAACATCAGGCGCAGTGTGCATGCTCTGCTCGATCGGAATCCGCATGTAACAGGTTATCAACTTGCCGATCAAACCGGAGGAAGCTGGGGGGCAACCATTGCAAATCTTTCACCTGAAAGATCAGATAAATAAAAAAAGAGGCTTTTTTAGAGCCTCTTTTTAGTCATTCTGATTTTGCTCGCTTTTTAGTTCAGGAACTGATCGAATGTGAAAGAAACATAGTAGATTGCCCCCAGATTAGGCCCCCCATAATTGAGGAAATGCCTGTTATTGGTAATATTTGATCCGCCAAGCTTCACAACAGACCTGAGATTAGGCACACGGTATGAAACCTGTGCATCGAGTGTGGAAACTGCCGGAACAGTTCCGTTCGCAAAAGAAGAAGTCCACTCAAACTCATCCTGCCATCTGAAGGTGAAATTAAAGCCCAGGTTGTTGGTCAGTCGCCTGTTTCCAATCGAAAGATTTACTTTATGTTCAGGGGTATTAAAATCAAAAATAAAGCCCTGATCCTGGTCAGTAATCAATTGATTCCAGTTGTAATTGGCTGAGAGCAGGAAGTTTCTTGGGAGGCTGTAATCGAACCCGAATACGGCTCCCTGAGATTTCACCGTTTCATCCACATTTGTATAGAGCTGGAATGTGTTGGCTGCACTTCCTGAAAGCAGAGAACCTGCAATTTGTTGATCAATTGCCGGATCGCCAGTGAACGCAGCAGCCGCTCTTCGCACTCTGAACTGGGCAATGAAATCATTGTAGATATTGTAGTAGTAGGCAGCGTCAATCAACAGACGATTTCCAAGAAGACCCTTATAGCCTATTTCAAACGACTGGATTTGCTCCGGCTTCACCTCTTCAAAGTTGGTGTAAGGAACGAGATTTTGAGCTGCGGCAGGATTTCCTGCAAGTAGTTCCTCTGTAAAGCGATCAACCGACTGCATGGTAAAGGCATTTTCGGTGACGTTGTATGGTGCCACGGTCTCGTTAAGGCCGCCGAGAAGCCGTGCAGTAAGAACATCAAGATCGATGTACTGACCCTGTGTAGTTGGGTTTCTGAACCCTGTTTGATAAGATGCCCGAATATTCTGGCTGTCTGCTATTCGTATAACAGATGAGATCCGTGGATTAATCTGTCCGTCAAAATTTTCATTTTTATCGTAACGGAGAGA
>SLGA01000029.1 GCA_007123985.1 Balneolaceae bacterium
CAGAACTCTACACGAAAATCCATTCACCATTCTATCCGCAATTTGATGATAACAGATTTCAGGAAATTATGGCTGAGTTTGGAGTGGATTCCAAAAAGAAACTCACAGAGCTCTCATACGGTCAACGCAAAAAATTCCTGATTGCCTTCGCGCTTGCAACCAATGCAAAACTCCTGCTAATGGATGAACCCACAAACGGCCTGGATATTCCGTCAAAAAGCCAGTTCCGGAAAATCATGGCTGCCAGCGACCTTTCCGATCGCTGTGTGGTGATTTCCACTCATCAGGTACGCGATCTCGATGCACTTATCGACCATGTAACTGTGCTGAATAACGGAAAAATTATTTTCCAGCAGGAGATTTCAGCCATATCGAAAGCCCTCAGCTTTGAAAAAGTGAGCGAAGATGATAATCGATTTACTCTCTATGGTGAGGAGATTTTCGGAGGTACATCTGCGATCATTCCAAGATCTCTCTCCAAAAAAGAGACGCAAATAGACCTTGAACTGCTCTTTAATGCAATCATCAACGAACCGGATTCCATCAACAGTCAATTCGAAACGGAGTAAGGCCATGCAATCATCAGAATCCATTTCAGCATTTTCAATCAACAGGATAAAACTTCTTTCCTCGCGTTTCTACCTGCTAAATCAGAAGAACTGGCTTGTGGGCCTGCTTGGAATTGCGGCACTGCTTTTCACCATGTGGCTCATCCCGGTAGTCATCACAGCCGGTGATTCGATACCATCTTTCAGTGCGCTGCTTCAGGGGCCGGCCATGTTTGCCTACATCATTGGCGGATTAGCCATAACGAGCAGAATTTTTCATGAAGTGCACTCTCCCACAACCTGCTACCAGTTTCTCACACTACCTGCCACTACTTTCGAAAAGTTCGGGGCTGCCTGGCTGGTTACCACAATAGGCTATACTGTGGCGGCAATGCTGGCAATTGTTCTCCTCAGTTTCAGTGTTGAAACTTTATCCGCGCTTATAAAAGGCAGCTGGTCTCAGTTCGCACTATTCAATCCGTTTAAAACAGAAATTTTCGGTTTGATATCGAGATACCTGTTTTATCAAAGCATTTTTATGCTGGGAGCCATCTATTTTGTTAAGAATAATTTCTTAAAAACGGTACTTGCGTACATTCTTATCGTCATCAGCTTATTAATTTCTATCGGTTTGATTGTTATGATTTTCGGCCTCACGTATCAGGGTGAAGTGAGCATTAATATGCAAATTGAAGGAATTTCATGGCTTATACCTGAATCCTTACAGGCGTTTGCACGGATTGTGTTCTCTCTCTTCCTGTTACTGCTTACCTATCTTCAGCTTAGACGAACACAGGTGGCATGATGGATTTTTCAGATAATCAACCCATATATCAGCAGATTTCGGATTTTATCTGCAACCAGATTCTTGATAAAAAATGGCAAGAGGGCGATCGAGTTCCCTCCGTTCGTGAAATTGCCGTTTTGATGGAAGTAAATCCCAATACGGCCATGCGGGCATTCCAAATACTACAGGATGAAGGAATTGTGATAAATAAGCGCGGTGTTGGCCATTTTATTGCAGACAATGCTTTTAACGTAGTACTCAGCATGAAACGCAAAGAGTTCCTTGAAACAGATGTGCCGGCGTTCGTCAAATCTATGAAACGCCTGGGTTACACATTCGCTGACATTAAAGAACTTGCCTAAAACTCGATGCCAAATACCATTCCTATCATCATATAAAGTACAAGTGTAATTACAAACACCATTGCGATATTGAAGATAAAACCTGCTCTGGCCATTTGCGGGATACTTACCAGTCCGCTTCCAAAAACAATGGCATTGGGTGGTGTAGCAACGGGCAGCATGAATGCACAGCTTGCGCCTATTGCCGCCGGTATTACGAGTAACAATGGGTCATAACCCATCGCAATGGCAACCGATGCCAATATCGGCAGGAATGCGGCCGCTGTAGCTGTGTTGCTTGTTACCTCTGTGAGGAAAATAATCACAAATAGTGAGAGCAGAATCAATACGATGATTGGCAGAAAGCCAAGTACCTGCAGTGAATTCCCGATCCATGCTGCAAGCCCGGTTGAAGTAATGGCCGCAGCAAGGCTTAATCCGCCCCCAAAAAGAATGAGTACTTCCCAGGGAAGCTGTTTGGCATCATCCCAGGTTAGTACAAACTCAAACTTTTTAAAATTTACAGGCAGTAAGAACATCAAGAAGGCACCAAAAATGGCAATACCGGTATCGGAGATATTTGGTATATAAGGCTCAAGCAGCGGACGTGTGATCCAGAGAGTGGCTGTCATCAAAAATACCAGGCCTACCATTTTTTCCGGGCCAGACATTTTGCCCGATTTCTCCAGCTGATCTTTGATGAGGCCATACCCGCCCGGAATAATTTTCAATTTAATTGGAAATACAATTCTGGTTAACATAAAATAGACCAACGGCAACGAAATAATTACCAAAGGCAGGCCTACCATCATCCACTGGCCAAAACCGATATCTACTCCGTACGTTTCGAACATGTAACCCGCCATCAGCGCATTTGGGGGTGTACCAATTAGTGTGGCAATTCCCCCAATATTACATGAATAGGCAAGGCCAAGCAGCATAACTACGGCAAAATTGGTCTCCAATTCGGCATTGTCCATACTTTCATCCGATTCCACCAGGCCGATAATTGAAAGTGCAATGGGAAGCATCATCATGGCAGTGGCGGTGTTGCTAACCCACATACTGAGAAATGCCGCTGAGATCATAAATCCAATAATGATGGATTTAGGTTTGGTGCCCACAAGAAGTACAATGTTCAGGGCTATCCGCTTGTGAAGGTTGGTTCGTTCCATCGCAAGTGCAATAATAAAACCACCCATAAACAGGTATATAAGCGGATTAGCAAACGGCTGTGTTGCTTCTGCAATTGAACCGACCTCCAGTACCGGAAACAGAACAATCGGCAAAAGAGCCGTTGCCGGAATGGGAATGGCTTCGGTAACCCACCAAATTGCCATTAAGATTCCCACAGCGGCCACACCCCAGGCTTCGGGTGTAAGAGCGTCGGGTGTTGGAATGAGTAACATGATTGCAAAGACGAGCGGACCTGCAAAAAGCCCAATACGGGGTCTTGAAAAGTACCCCCTGATCGATTCATCTGGCATGGGAAACTCCCTCTTTTAATTTAGACCTTTAGGTATAAATTAGAAAAGAATTGACAAATAAACCGCTTTAAAGGCAGGAATTTTTAAAATCGAGTAAATTTGTCTATATTTTAAAGACAATATTCTAATAATGTGTTCGCTATGGCAAATCAATATAAAGACAACCATGAGATCTCCCGGGTAAACGAAGTAGCTGTAAAGTACCATGCCACACAGGAAAACAGTTATAATCTTGTGCATGAGGCACAAAACGGCATTTCTGTTAACGCATTTTTCGATCTGCTTGCCGTATCGGGGCTTTCCAAAGAAGAGTTATCTTCCCTGCTTGATGTATCCTTCAAAACCATTCAGAGATATCAAAAAGAAGAGAAAAAGCTAAGTGCACTAAACAGTGAGCAGATTCTTAAAATGATCACTCTTTACCAAAAAGGAGAAGAAGTTTTCGGCGATATCCCCTCCTTCGATCGCTGGCTCAGAAAGAATGCCCATGGCCTTGGCAGCAACATTCCGCTGAACTTCATGCAAACATCCGGTGGTATCGATCTTATCTACGAAGAGCTGCTTAGAATTGAACATGGTGCGCTTGCTTAAATGGTAGTTTACAGAATAACATTGAGCAAGTGGGCAGAATCGCTAACCGGATCGGGCTTCCCTGCACGATGGAATTCGAAAGGGGTTTATGTAATTTATACGGCCGAATCGAGAGCACTCGCCTGCCTCGAAAATCTTGTTCACAGATCGGGTGAGGGGCTAAACCAACAGTTCAGCCTGGTTGAAATCTCAATACCCGAAAATACACCTTTTGAGACCGTTGAATTGAACTTGTTGCCAAAAAACTGGCAACACATTTCAAACTACTCAGTTTGCCGGCAGATGGGTGATGATTGGGTTTCAAATCGATCAACTCTTCTTCTGCGGGTACCATCTTCCATTATTCGGGACGAGTACAATCTGCTGATTAACCCGGCTCATCCGGATTTTAAACGGGTAAAGATCCGGCATTCAGTTCCCTTCTTATTTGATGAAAGGCTGATGTAGATCTTCGCCCGTTTAATCAGATCGCTCTTAAATGGAAAAGCGTAATCCTGCCTTCAGAGAAATACCAGTGGTATTAAACCCGTAAACCTCTGTAAAATCGGTATTGAACAGATTTTTCAGATCTCCAAACAGAGTGAATTTTCCATCTGCAACTTTATATTCCGCATAGAGATTCAGCAATGTATAGGCATCAAGGGTAACATCTTCCTGTGCAAAGCTGTTTTCGGGATTGAAAAAAAGATCCTGTCGCTCACCATTGTACTCACCATCTGCACGTAAATACAGCTGATCCGTAACAGCAATTCCCAAATTCAAACCAAAGCTGTGTTTTGGCCTGCGGATAAGATTACTTTGAGCTGATTCGGTACCGTCTTCAAAAAAGTTGGTGATTTCGCCATCCAGAAAGTTATACCACGCTCCCGTTGTAATACGACTACTCATCAGCCAGTCAGCCGATAATTCAACTCCATAGTCGTTTTGACGATCACGATTTATATATCCCATGGTTGAAAAGATGATCAGATCATCAATTTCTCGATTGAAATACTGTGCGGAAATTTTAAGACTTTGGGCCAGCAGATAGAGCTCTGCACCTGTATTGAAGTAAATACTTCTCTGAGGATCAAGATCGGGATTCGCTCCAAACGGACCGAAGAGCTCATCTAAAGTTGGTGCTTTGAACCCGGTGCTAACCGATCCGTAAACTTTCACCCGATCGGTTATGTTATACGCCGGAGCAAAACTGAACGTAGAGTTGCTTCCATATTCGGTATGGCTGTTGAGTCGATAGCCGATTTCGGTACTGAATCCGAAGAGATCTTTCAGGTAAACAGTGGCGTATGGGCTTACAATCCGGGCATCTCTTTCAGCCACATCCGGCCGTTCCGGAATAGAATATTGCTGCAGGTTAAATCCCGCAAGTAGTTTTATACGATCTGATATTGAATAGTTTGAGAAGAGATCAGCATTGTGGAACCGGCCTTCATACTCGTCGAACCCAAATTGAGAATCGAATGAGCGAACAGTTCGAGTGAAATTGTATCCTGCATTCAGACGAAATGAACGACCTGTATATCGTGCCTGTACTCCGGGATTAAGCAGTTCAAGTGTGTAAACATTATCAGCATCCATGAAAGATCCCGCATCGTAATCCCCTTCGTTGTAGGAGTAATTCAGAAATGGTGAAATCGTGAGGTTCTCGGTAAGCAAAACATCTGTCTTGCCAAAAAAAGCATCGAGTTCATAACCATCATTCCCAAATGGTTCCAATCCGCCCGGGTTCCTGGCTGCACTGAAACCATCACTCGATTCACGGTTATAATTCAACGTATATCTGATCCGACTACCCGCTGTACCATTCACACCTGCATTTCCATTGAAGGTGTTGTATGATCCGTAGGAAATCCGGCCGGTGGTATTCAAAAGACCTTCCCCTCCCGATTGGGTTATCAGATTTACTACTCCTGCGATTGCGTCCGTTCCATACAGAGTAGATTGGCTGCCTTTGATAACTTCGATACGCTCCAAATTGTTGGTTGGCAGTAGTCTCAGATCAAATAACCCCCCAACACCCGACGGATCACTGATGGGAAAGCCATCCACAAGAATAAGAGTATTCTGGGCTGCTGCTCCCTGCATGTATAGGATGCGGCCGTTGGATGGGGCGCCGTATGCATCATTCACCCGAATGCCGCTTTGCTGATTCAGAATTTGTGAAATATCTCGCCCGCTGTTTCTTTCAATCTCTGCACGATTAATGATTATAACCGGCTTGGTTGTTTCCCGTTCTGATAACGGAATTTTTGACGCAGTGATAATTATCTGGTCCAAATTGAGTGAGTCTGTCGGTGCATCTGTCTGTTGAGCCAGGATGGACGGGGCGCAGAGTAATACCCCGAGGATTGTTGTAATGATTTTGCTCATGGTTTTTTATTTTTTTGAAGTTAACCGATGAGCTTTCGAGAAAAAATGATGGGTGTAACTATCGGAATACCTT
Organism: Balneolaceae bacterium; assembly: GCA_007123985.1. Taxonomy (GTDB): domain Bacteria; phylum Bacteroidota; class Rhodothermia; order Balneolales; family Balneolaceae; genus Rhodohalobacter. Next base: position 6,198 of record SLGA01000029.1, read on the forward strand.
TTTTGGTACAACAAGAGCACATTCCCGGCTTTTCCTCCGAAAGCCTGAATTTATAGCTTACAGGCAGGTCTTCTGACTCACTCCCCTTCAGCAGCCTTCCCGTCTTATCGTGTGGACAGTGGCAAAGATTTGCTAAAGGTAATCGGAGCTTACAGCTACGGGGATAGTTCCGGACTTTCACCGGATTCCCTTTTCATCCCGATTGATTATGCTCAATGCGGGAACCTGTTGCTGTGTAAGGGTAAGCCGAAAAAAAATGGTTGTCAACCGCAAGTTGTTCTTAACCTGTTTTATATGCCTTCGGCAGTTTGATGCAGCAACCAAAATTAAGATACACTCAACAGGTGGTTTAAGCTTTCACGTTTTACAGCAGACTATTTCTGAAGTGGTATTGGGTTTATTTTATCCGTTTTCTTTAATAGAATCGCCATTCTTGCCAATATTCCCACAAATGCCCGTTTCACCGGTGCCGGTAGCCGGGGAAAATCGTGCTCATCCACAACCTGGTTCAGGATATAGCAAATCTCCAGAAGAGGTGCATCCTTCCAGCGACTACCATTTCGTATTGCCGAGGCGGCGGCTTCCATCATAAACCACTGGAAATTCAGCGCCGGCTCCATTCTGATTTTCAACTTGAGAGGTTCATCTTCGGTTGCATTTGAAAATGAATGAACCTGACCCGGTTCAATCACGATTGTTTCGCCGGTCTGAAGTATTTTCTCTTCACCGTTCACAATCGCCCGCATTTGCCCGCCGGTCACGTGAAAGGTCTCTGTTTGCAAAGGATGGACGTGGGGATCCGGGCCGTCTTTTCCCGGGGCGATGGTACATTCAAAATCTACGTGTGGAGCGGAAGAATCGGGTTCACCAAAAAAAGTGAGATTCTCTCCTTGTTCTTTCAGATCGAAGACATACATAAGCATTCAGTTTTAGTTAGTGATAGGCATATAAACCGAAAACCGCTTAAAAAATATAATCTCAAACGTTCTTTTTTGCAACCAGTTAGCTGGTATTTCACCTTGTGATTAGTTTCTCTTTGTTGTTCCTCTTAGTCCCAGCGGTTTTATCAACTACAGCTGATTTAAGATAGTAATAGCCAAAGACATCAGAGGTGCCGGGGTTATTCTGTACCGGAGGCGCAGAACATGGTTAAGTCAAAACTCCCATCGCAGCATCGCGTTGATATTCCTTGCTGGCATCGGGTTATTACGGTCTTCCACGCGGCTCAGGTGGTCACGGTAGCTTTCGTTGAGCAGGTTATCAATCCGCAGGGTAAA